>DATIFD010000304.1:0-7344 GCA_035455385.1 Burkholderiaceae bacterium | reverse complement strand
CGGCTGCGCTCGCGCGCCGAGCCGGCGCAAGATTCGCCGCGCGTCCGCAGCACGCGCGCGATCGCGGTGCCCGCGCGCGTCGCGCGCCCGTGCCGGGTCAAGTCGCGGGCAATTCCCGACGACGGCTGTCGGCTACAGCGTCAGCCCCAGGCACAACAGCAGCGCGAACAGCACCTGGAAGCGCGCGGTGCGCGCCAGCAGCGCGTTGAACGCCGGCCCCGGCGTCTCGCGCCAGAGGCGCCGCACCAGCGACAGCGCCAGTGGCAACGCCGCCAGCGGCAGCAGCAGCGGCGCGACGTGCGGCCGCGTCAGCAGCGCCAGCGGCAGCAGCAGCGCGAACGGCGCCAGCATCAGCGCCGCGTACTCCCAGCGCGTGAACGCACGGCCCAGGCACACCGCCAGCGTGCGTTTGCCGACGCGCGCGTCGGGCTCGAGGTCGCGGTAGTTGTTGACCACCAGCACGGCGGCCGCGGGCAGCCCGACCATCGTCGCCGCGACCAGCACGCCGGCGGTCAGCGTGAACGTCTGCAGGAAGTAACTGCCGCCGACCGCCACCAGGCCGAAGAAGACGAAGACGACGAGGTCGCCGAACGGCGTGTACGAGGTCGGCCGCGGGCCGCCCGAGTAGGACATCGCCGCCGCCGCCGACAACAGGCCGGCCAGCAGGATCGGCCAGCCGCCACGCGCCACCAGCGCCAGGCCGATCGCGGTGGCCAGCACGAAGCAGCCGCGCGACGCGTTGCGCACCGCGCGCGGGCTCAGCAGGCCGAGCGCCGTGGCGCGTGGCAGACCCACCCGTCCTGCGCGGTCGGTGCCGCGCTCGAAGTCGCTGACGTCGTTGTCGAGGTTGGTGCCCAGCTGCAGCAGCAGCGCGCCCAGCAGCGCCAGCAGCATCCACAGCAGATCGATGCGGCCGGTCTCGGCCCAGGCCATCGAGCTGCCGACCAGCACAGGGTTGACGGCGATCGTCAGCGTGTGCGGCCGCGACGCGATCACCCATGCGCGCAGCGACGAGGGTGTCTGCCGTGCCAGCGACGGGTCCTGTGTTCCGTGCATCGTGCGTGCCGCGCGCCTGAGCCCTGCCGCGGTGGCGCAGCGATTGTCGTCGATGCTCCGGGGCACTGCGATCGCGCAGGACCACCCTATCCCGCCCCGCTCGGGGCCGGCGTTGCACGCATGCGGTCGGCACGACGCCGTACCGACCCAGCGAAATCCGCGCTCGGCTCAGGCCTGCAGCGCAGCGATCAGCAACAGCGCCACCGCCAGTGCCTGGAAGGCGACACGGCGGATCATCCACTGCTCGCTCGTGCGATGGCCGGCCTCGCCGCCGGCCACCATCGCAGCGAGCCCACCGATGAGCGAATAGATCGTGGCCAACAAGGTGCCTACGATGGCGATGGTCAACAGGCTCATGGACCGCTCCTCTCGAGCGGCGCAGGACGCGCCACCGTCTTGCTACGCCGATCGAGGGCCGTGCGCCTTGACACGGGTCAAGAGAATCGCAGCGCGGCAACGCGGCGCTTGCCTGTGCGTGGCTGGCTGCCGCAGGTCATTGCGCGCGGCCTGGATCCTTCCGATAGTCGCGGCATGAGCACCGTTGCCGCCGACATCGTTGCGCTGCTCGAGCGACTGGCTCGCATGCGATCGTTGCCCCGTGTGCAGGCACTGCACCTGCCGCCGCCGTCGGCCGACGGCACACGCGCCGGCGAATTCTGCGCGGTCGAGCTCGAGGACGGCGCGCTCGGCCTGAGCTTCGTGCTGCTCGGCGACACGCTGGCCACGCTGCGCCGCGCGCCCGACGCGCTGGCCGGCATGCAGTCACTGTTGCTCGCGCGCCGCTACGCGCAGGCCGGGGGCGCGCAGCGGGCGCTCGGGTTTGCCGCCGTCAACGCGCTGACGCGGCACTTGTTCGACCGTGCGCACTACGAGCCGCCTGCAGCCGGCGGCTCGATCGGCGAGCTCGACCTCGCGCCCGGCGACCACCTCGGCATGGTGGGCCTGTTTCCGCCCTTGGTGCCACAGGTGCTGGCCACCGGCGCGCGGCTCACGGTGCTGGAACTGCGCGCCGAGCTCGCCGGTCCGCGCGACGGCTGGCACGTCACGCTCGATGCCACCGAGCTCGCCCGCTGCAACAAGATCCTCTCGACCAGCACCGTGCTGCTCAACGACACGCTGGACGCGATGCTCGGCCAGTGCAGGGGCGCGCAGCGGGTGGCCCTGGTCGGGCCCGGTGCCGGCTGCCTGCCCGACCCGCTGTTCGCGCGCGGCGTGACACTGCTCGGAGGCAGCTGGATCGTCGATGCGCAGGGGTTCAAGGCGGCACTGAACGCCGGCGAGCCGTGGGGTGCCTTTGCGAGAAAGTGCGCCATCGACCGCGGTGACTATCCCGGTTTCGAACGGTTGCTGGCGAACGCAGCGCAAGCTTGATCTGCGGCAGAGTCGGCCGCGACCCGAGACCCGAGAATTCCGCGCGGGTCGTGGCGTCCTGGAAGCGAGGGCACGCATGGATACGTTGCACGTGAGCCGTGGGCTCGCGGTCGCGGTGTTGTTGGGTCTTGCCACCGTCGTGGCCCTGGCCGAGGGTGCGGTGGGCAAGCCGATCCGGGTCACCCGGGACATGCGCGGTGCCGGCATCGTCTCCAGCGGCGCGCCGCTGCCGCCCATCCCGCCGGTGACCGGCAGCCGGGCCAGCCCGGTGCCTTCGTGGGGCAAGCCGCTGCCCTACCCGGTGTTGATCGCCGACCGACGCAACAACCGTTTGATCGAGGTCACGCCCGACAAGCGCATCGTCTGGGAGTTTCCGTCACCGAACCTCAGCGTCTACCGCGGCAACGAGGACGTGAAGTTCTCGCCCGACGGCAAGCGGCTGGCCGTCAGCGAGGAAGACAACTACGACCTGCACATCGTCGACTACGAGACCCGCACGCTCAGCTGGACCTTCGGCGAGCCCGACGTGCCGGGCAGCGGCCAGCGCCTGAACTACCCCGACGACGCGCATCTGCTGGACGACGGCAGTTTCCTGAGCGCCGACATCCGCAACTGCCGGGTGCTGATCATCGACGCCAAGACCGACCGCATCGTCACCGAGTGGGGTCGCAGCGGCGACTGTCGGCACGACCCGCCGCGCCGCTTCCACTCGCCCAACGGCGCCACGCCGCTGGCCAACGGCGACATCCTGGTCACCGAGATTCGCGGCTCGTGGATCTCGCGCCTGACGCGCGAGGGCAAGCTGGTGTGGAGCGTGCGGGCCCCGGGGGTGCGCTACCCGTCCGATGCATTCATGACCCGCGACGGTCAGGTCATCGTCGCCGACTTCTCCAGCCCCGGCAGCGTGGTGATCTTCGACCCGCTGACGCGCAACGTGAGTTGGGCGCACCGCGCCAAGAGCGGCGACGCGATGCTGAAGAACCCGTCGCTCGCCCGCGAACTGCCCGAGACCGGCGACATCATCGTCGCCGACGACCTGCGCGAACGCGTGGTGGTGATCGACCGCGCGACCCGGCAGATCATCTGGCAGTACGGCGTGACCGACCAGAAGGGACACGCGCCGGGTTATCTCAACTACCCGGACGGCTTCGACATCGATGTCTTCCGCGACTGGCGCGCGCACGCCGCCGGGCTTCGCTGACCGCCATGCTCGGCTTCCTGCCCCCCGTCGCGCATGGTGTGCTCGCGCTGCTGCTGCTGGTGCTGAACACGTTGTTCTGGTGCACGTTGCTGTTCGCGCTGGCGCTCGTCAAGCTGGTGTTGCCGCTCGCTGCGGTGCGCCTGCGCATCGATCCGCTGCTGAATGC
The DNA here is from genome assembly GCA_035455385.1 of Burkholderiaceae bacterium. Taxonomy (GTDB): domain Bacteria; phylum Pseudomonadota; class Gammaproteobacteria; order Burkholderiales; family Burkholderiaceae_C; genus JAEUPI01. The sequence continues at coordinate 3,550 of DATIFD010000304.1, read as the reverse complement.
GGTGGCCACGTACTGGATCGCGTGCAACAGCGGCTGGATGCGACTCACGCAGCGCACCACCTGGGACGTCGACGGCGTCGATGGGTTGCACTACGAGGGCTGGTACCTGGTCAATGCCAACCACCAGTCGTGGGTCGACATCTTCGTGCTGCAGCACCTGTTGAACCGGCGCATCCCGCTGCTGAAGTTCTTCCTCAAGCAGCAGCTCATCTACGTGCCGGTGATCGGCCTCGCCTGGTGGGCGCTGGACTTCCCGTTCATGCGGCGTCACTCGAAGGCGTCGCTGCGCAAGCATCCCGGGCTGCGCGCGCAGGACCGCGAGACCACGCGGCGCGCCTGCGAGAAGTTCGCGCTCGTGCCCACCAGCGTGATGAACTTCGCCGAGGGCACCCGTTTCACGCGCGACAAGCACCGCACCCAGGCATCGCCCTACCGCCACCTGCTCAAGCCGAAGGCCGGCGCGCTCGCGCTGGCGCTGAACGCGATGGGCGCGCAGTTCCGCTCGCTGCTCGACGTGACCATCGTGTATCCCGAGGGCGCGCCCACGTTCTGGCAGTTTCTGTGCGGCCGGGTGCGCACGGTCGTCGTTCGCGTGCGGCAGCTGCCGATCCCCGCCGAGTTCTGCGCCGGCGACTATGAAAGCGACGCGGCGTTCCGCGGCGGCTTTCACCGTTGGCTGGCGCAGTTGTGGGACGACAAGGATCGCCAGATCGACGCCCTCGTCGCTGGCCGCGCGACCGCGATTCAGTGACCACCGCGATTCAGCCAACGCCGGGTGCCGCCCCCGGCGCTTGCGCCTCGCGAGGGCGACGCGTCCGCCGCCACGCCGTGACCAGGAAGCCCACGAACCCCAGCGCACCGACGCATCCCACGGCCGATGCGGCGATCGCCGCCGTGGGGCTGTCGAGCGCGATGGCCAAAGCCAGCAGCGCCAGCGCCGTCGCGTGGCAGCGCCGGTGCAGCGACAGCGCGCGCTCGTCGGTCAGCGATGACGGCGTGGGTGCGCGCCGCCGCGTGCCGGCCAGGTGCATCGACACCAGGAACGGAACGATGCGCTGCAGGATGCCGAACAGGAGGCTGAGCAGCCACAGCGCCAGCGCGGAGGCCACCACGGCGGTGGACAGGCCCGCGCGCGCGCCGTCGAGCGCCCACCATGCGGCCAGCGCCAGCGTCGCGATCAGCCCGCTCCAGCCGATGCGCACCAGCACGAACGAGCCACCCAGCGCGCCGCGCATGCCCGAGCGCATCACGCCGCGCATCGAGGCCAGATGCCACGACGCCGCAGCCAGCGCCAGCGCCACCGGCAGCAGCAGCATCGCCGGCGGCCAGAGGTCGAACGCCACCGGCAGCACCAGCGCCAGCGCCGTGGCCACGAGTGCCGCGATGCCGAGCTGCGTGCGCTCGGCGGGCACGGGGCCCAGCGCGAACATCGGCACCAGGATGTTCGACAGGCCGAGCGCCAACGCACCCATGAATCCGAACAGCGCGAACACGATGTGCACCATCAACGGGCCCTGGCGTGGCCACGCGGCCCAGCCGGCCCAGGTGGCCGTCATCGCCGCCGCGCAGGCGACGGCCGTCGTCAGCGACAGCAGCGCGATCCAGCCCATCGCGCGCACGCCGGGCATGCCGCGTGCACCGGCCAGGTTGCGGGCGAGCAGCGCGCCGTAGAGCACGAGCGCGGCGATCACCGGCAGCGCCGCGATCGCCACCCAAGACGGCCGCTGCGCCGCCATGCCGGCCACGAGCGCCGCCACGCCCGGCGCGTACAACCACCACAGCGCGGCCACGACGCGCGGCGCGCCGAGAGACTGGCGGGTGGCCACCGGCATCAACTGCAGGCTGGCGCCGATGGCACTCATCGCCAGCACGCCGAGCGTGGCGGCATGCAACGACGCCAGCGGCCAGCCGATGCCGCCGGCGAAGCGCGGCACCTGCGCGGCGCCGAGGCCGAGCGCGATCCAGGCGAACAGGTGAAACACGGCGGCCGCGCCGAAAAAGCGCAGCGGGACCGACAGCGGCAGCAGGCGCCCGCTCGCGCCGAGCGCGAACGAGGCACCCGAGGGCGGCTTCGGAGCCGGCAACCCGGCCGCTGCCTTGCCGTCGCGCACCTGCCGGCGATGCGGCAGCTGCGGGGCGTCGCTCGCCGCCGGCGGCGGGGGAACCATCAGTCTCCTTCGAACACCGGCTTCTGCTTGGCGGCAAAGGCACGGTAGGCGCGCTCGAAATCCTGCGTCTGCATGCAGATCGCCTGCGCCTGCGCCTCGGCCTCGATGCACTCGCCGAGGCCTGCACTCCACTCCTGCCACAGCATCGTCTTGGTCATCGCGTGGCCGAAGGTCGGGCCGTGGGCCAGATCCCTGGCCAGCGCGTCGGCCTCGGCCATCAGCTTGTCGGGTTCGACCAGCCGCGTGTGGAAGCCCGCGCGCTCGGCCTCTTCGCCGTTGACCGTGCGACCGGTGTAGAGCCAGTCGGCCGCTCGCGACAGGCCGATCAGCCGCGGCAGCAGCGTGCACGCGCCCATGTCGGCACCGGCCAGCCCGACGCGCACGAACAGGAACGCGAGCTTGCTGCGCGCGGTGGCCAGCCGCATGTCGCTGGCGCACGCGATCATTGCGCCGGCGCCGGTGCACACGCCGTCGATCGCCGCGACGATCGGCTGCGGGCAGGCGCGCATCGCCTTCACCAGATCGCCGGTCATGCGCGTGAACTCCAGCAACTCGGGCATCTTCATCTTCACCAGCGGGCCGATGATCTCGTGCACGTCGCCGCCAGAGCAGAAGTTGCCGCCGGAGCCGGTGAAGATCACCGCCTTGACGTCGCTGGCGTAGCACATCTCGCGGAACAGATCGCGCAGCTCGCCGTACGAATCGAAGGTCAGCGGGTTCTTGCGCTCGGGGCGGTTGAGCGTGATGGTGGCGACCTTCTCGCTGACCGAGAACCCGAAGTGCCGGGCCGTGTGGTTCGCCAGGGTGATGCGTTTCATCGTCGGACTCCTGCTGTGTGTGGATATCGTGCGGCCTAGAATCGCGGCCGTCACCTCGGGGATGCTGAATGGCCAAGACCACGACGATGCAGGTCGAGATCCGCTTCGGCGACTGCGATCCCGCCGGCATCGTGTACTTCCCGCGCTACCACCGCTGGATGGACGCGGCCTCGCTGCACTTCTTCATGAGCTTCGGGGTGCCGCCGTGGCACGTGCTGGAGCACACCAACGGCATCATCGGCACGCCGCTGCTCGAGCACCATGCGCGCTTCGTCAAGAGCGCCACCTACGGCGAGAAGATCGTGATCACCACGCACATCCAGGAGTGGCGGCACAAGGTCTTCCTGCAGAAGCACGTGATCACGCGCGGCGACGACCTGATCTGCGAGAGCCTCGAGACGCGCATCTTCTGCAAGCGCGACCCCGAGGACCGGCGCCGCATCCACGGCATCCCGGTGCCGGAGGACATCCGCAGACTGTGTGAATAGCCGAGGAGGCAACCGAGCGGCCGCCGCGGAACGGGCCTTAGCTGCGGCATCACATCGCTGGCGCGATGTGAGCCTT
>DATIFD010000303.1:0-6603 GCA_035455385.1 Burkholderiaceae bacterium | reverse complement strand
AGTAGTTCCAGGCGGCGAGATGGCCGACCAGCGGCGCCGTATCGAGCCCGGCCAGCTCCTCTTCGCCGACGGAGAAGGCCACCACCGGAATGCTCTCGGCGTCGATGCCCTGGTTGCCGAGCTCCTTGTAGAAGGGCACGTTGGAGTCGCCGTTGATGGTCGAGACCACCGCCGTCTTCTTGCCCTCGGAGGCGAACTTCTTGATCTTCGCGATGATGGTCTGGTAGTCCGAGTGGCCGAAGGGGGTGTACTCCTCCATGATGTCGGCCTCGCCGATGCCCTTGCTTTTGAGGAAGGCGCGCAGGATCTTGTTGGTGGTGCGCGGGTACACGTAGTCGGTGCCCAGCAGCACGAAGCGCTTGGCCGAGCCGCCGTCCTTGCTCATCAGGTACTCGACGGCGGGAATGGCCTGCTGGTTGGGCGCGGCACCGGTGTAGAAGACGTTCTTCGACAGCTCTTCGCCCTCGTACTGCACCGGGTAGAACAGCAGCGCGTTCTTCTCCTCGAACACCGGCAGCACCGACTTGCGCGACACCGAGGTCCAGCAGCCGAACACCACCGCCACCTTGTCCTGATCGATCAGCTGCTTGGCCTTCTCGGCGAAGAGGGGCCAGTTCGACGCCGGGTCGACCACCACCGGCTCGAGCTTCTTGCCCATCACGCCGCCCTTGGCGTTGATCTCGTCGATCGTCATCAGCGCGACGTCTTTCAGCACGGTCTCGGAGATCGCCATCGTGCCCGACAGCGAATGCAGGATGCCGACCTTGATGGTTTCCTGTGCGAACACCGGCAACGACATCGCGCCCGACAGCGCGACTGCGGCGCTCAAAGTCTTGAGCGCGAAACGACGTTTCATTTGTGGCTTCTCCTGGTTGGCCCCGAGGCATAGGGCGTGTGATCCTCGCCACCGTGGTCGCAAGCCGCGTGCCAGCGGTCCCGGCCGGTGCGCACCGTGTTGGCGGCACCAGATTCGCCCGCTGTCGCTCGCTTCTGGTGCGGCCCCGCGCCGGTGCGGGTGCGAGGCCCCGGGTTTAGTGCATGGCACGCTCATTGCACGCGGCGGCACAATCGCCGCCGTCAACGTGTGAACGACGATCGCGCCCGCCGATGGACCTGACGCCCCGAGAGAAGGACAAGCTGCTGATCTTCACCGCCGCGCTGCTGGCGGAACGGCGGCGCGCGCGCGGGCTCAAGCTCAACCACCCGGAGGCGGTGGCGATGATCACCGCAGCGATCCTCGAAGGCGCGCGCGACGGCAAGACCGTGGCGCAATTGATGAGCGAGGGCAAGACGGTGCTCGCGCGCGCCGACGTGATGGACGGCGTGGCCGAGCTGATCCCGGAGATCCAGGTCGAAGCCACGTTCCCGGACGGCACGAAGCTGGTGACCGTGCACCAACCCATCTCTTGAATGCAGGAGGAGCCGACATCGTGATCCCCGGCGAGTTGTTCACCGAGCCCGGCGAGCACGCGCTCAATCCCGGCCGACGCACCGTGACGCTGGTGGTCGAGAACAGCGGCGACCGGCCGATCCAGGTCGGCTCGCACTACCACTTCGCCGAGACCAACCGCGCGTTGAAGTTCGACCGCGCCGCCGCGCGAGGCATGCGCCTGAACATCGCGTCGGGCACCGCGGTGCGCTTCGAGCCCGGCCAGCAGCGCACGGTGGAGCTGGTGGACTACGCGGGAGCGCGCATCGTGCAGGGCTTTCGCGGCCTGGTGCAGGGGAAGCTCTGAGTGGCACAGATCGGTCGACGCGCCTATGCCGAGATGTTCGGCCCCACGGTCGGCGACCGCCTGCGGCTGGCCGACACCGACCTCGTGATCGAGGTCGAGCGCGACCACACGCTGCGCGCCGGCGGTGCCGGCACCAACGCCACCGGACAAGCCGGCGGCTACGGCGACGAGGTGAAGTTCGGCGGCGGCAAGACCATCCGCGACGGCATGGGCCAGGGCCAGGCGGTCAACGGCCCCAATCCGGATGAGGCAGCCGACTGCGTGATCACCAACGCGCTGATCGTCGACCACTGGGGCATCGTGAAGGCCGACATCGGCATCAAGCGCTCGCGCATCGTGGGCATCGGCAAGGCCGGCAACCCCGACGTGATGAACGGCGTCAACATCGTGATCGGCCCGGGCACCGAGGTCATCGCCGGCGAGGGGTTGATCGTCACCGCCGGCGGCATCGACAGCCACATCCACTTCATCTGCCCGCAGCAGATCGACGAGGCACTGGCCTCCGGCGTCACCACGATGCTCGGCGGCGGCACGGGGCCGGCCACCGGCACCTTCGCCACCACCTGCACGCCGGGGCCCGAGAACATCCGCCTGATGCTGCAGGCGGCCGACGGCTTCGCAATGAACCTCGGCTTTCTCGGCAAGGGAAACGCCAGCCGGCCCGAGGCACTGCGCCAGCAGATCGACGCCGGCGCGATCGGGCTGAAGCTGCACGAGGACTGGGGCACGACGCCGAGCGCGATCGACTGCTGCCTCGGCGTGGCCGAGGCGACCGACACGCAGGTGTCGATCCACAGCGACACGCTCAACGAGAGCGGCTTCGTCGAGGACACCATCGCCGCCACCAAGGGCCGCACGCTGTGCGCGTTCCACACCGAGGGCGCCGGCGGCGGGCACGCGCCGGACATCCTGCGCGTGGTGGGCGAGAAGAACTTCCTGCCCAGCTCGACCAACCCGACGATGCCCTACACCGTCAACACGGTCGACGAGCACCTCGACATGCTGATGGTGTGCCACCACCTCGACGCCGCGATCGCCGAGGACCTGGCGTTCGCCGAGAGCCGCATCCGCAAGGAGACGATCGCCGCCGAAGACGTGCTGCACGACCTCGGCGCGATCAGCATGATGAGCAGCGACAGCCAGGCCATGGGCCGCGTCGGCGAAGTCATCATCCGCACCTGGCAGACCGCGCACAAGATGAAGCTGCAGCGCGGCTCACTGCCCGGCGACGCGCAGCCCGGAGGGCTGCCTGGCGATCCAGCGCGGCACGACAACTCCCGCGTCAAGCGCTACGTCGCCAAGTACACGATCAACCCGGCCATCGCGAACGGCGTCGCGCACGAGGTCGGCTCGATCGAGGTCGGCAAGTGGGCCGACCTGGTGTTGTGGAAGCCGGCGTTCTTCGGCGTCAAGCCGAGCCTGGTGCTCAAGGGCGGCTTCATCGCGCTGGCCGCGATGGGCGACCCCAACGCCAGCATCCCGACGCCGCAGCCGGTGCACATGCGGCCGATGTTCGGCTCGTTCGGCGGCGCCGTCGGCCGCACGTCGCTGACCTTCGTCAGCCAGGCATCGCTGCAGCAGGGCATCGCCGAAGGCTACGGCCTGCACAAGCAGCTCGCCGCGGCGAAGGGCTGCCGCGGCGTCACCAAGACGGCGATGGTGCACAACGCGTATCTACCGAAGATGGAGATCGACGCGCAGACCTACGCCGTGCGCGCCGACGGCCAGCTGCTGACCTGCGAGCCGGCCACCGTGCTGCCGATGGCGCAGCGCTACTTCTTGTTCTAGCGCCTCACATCGCGCGCTTGGGCGCGCTCTGCAGCAGCTGCCGCAGCGGTTCGACGTAGAACTTCGCCTGCGCTGTCGTGCCGTGACCGGCGGTCTGGTCGCTGGCCGGGATCAAGTACAGCTTGCCGTTCTTCACGCGCTTCAGCTCACGATCCATCACGCCGGTTTCCGGCGGATTGCGTTCGTCGTCGGCGGCGTTGATCGCGAGCAGTGTCGCCTCGATGTGCTCGAGCCCGGGCGACGGGTTGTAGTCGCGCGAGCTGTCCCACTGGTATAGCGTGTCGTTGGCGTCGGCGCGGAACGGCGCGGCGAGGCGGTCGTTCAGCAGCTTGTCGGCGCGCTCGCGCGTCGGCGCATTCTTCTGGTAGGCCAGCGTGCCGCCGTTGGTCGCGATGCCGTAGAACACGCTGGCGAAATGCGCCGACTTCGGCTGCGCGGTGTAGTTGCCGTCCTTCCACTCGGGGTCGTTGCGGATCGAATCGGTGATCAGCCGCCGCAGCATCCAGTTGCGGCTCGCCATCTCGGTCGGCTGCGAAGCCATCGGCACCAGCGCGTCCATGAACTGCGGATGGGTCACGCCCCAGATCCACGCCTGCATGCCGCCCATCGAGTTGCCGATGATGAGCCTCAGGTGCTTGACGCCCAAGCCTTCGGTAAGGAGGCGGTACTGCGCCTGCACCATGTCGTCGTAGTTGTAGCGCGGGAACTTCGCGCGCAGGCCATCGGACGGCTTGGCCGACTGGCCGTGGCCGATCGAATCGGGCAGGATGATGAAGTACTTCGTCGCGTCGAGCGGCTGGCCCGGACCGAAGAGCTCGCCGGCGAACGCGGGGTACAGCATGCCGCTGCCCGACCCGGTGGTGCCGTGCAGCACCAGCACCGGCTCGCCACCCGGCGCGCCGACGGTCGTGTAGTGCAGCCTCAGCTCGGCCATCACTTCGCCGGTATGGAACCTGAAGTCGCGCGCCACCCAATCGCCCTGCTTTGGCGCTGGGAATTCGGCAGCCAGACTCGCGGCCGCTGCCAACAGCAGACCGAGCCATCCCACCAGGCACCGAGTGATCGCTTGCAGCCTCATGACTGCCTCCTGATGTCGTCTGTGGCCCCCCGAATGCGCGACGCTAGCAGAGCGGCGGCGGCGACATATCCGGTGTTGCACGTAGCCGGTGCCATCGCGGCGTCTTCGTCGGTGTCACACTTCGGGTTCACTCGGAGGGAGCGCGAATCGCATGCTGAGCGTCAACAAAGTGATCCCGCAGGGCCGCGGTCTGGCCAAGGTGCTGCTGCAGCGCGCGACCAGCGTCGAGCTCGACTGGGACGTGCGCCAGAAGAGCCGCTTCGATGCCACCGACTCGTCCGGTCGCAAGCTCGGCGTGTTCCTGGCGCGCGGTGTCGTGGTGCGCGGCGGCGACGTGCTGGTGGCCGAGGACGGCTCGCTGATCGCGGTGAAGGCCGCGCCGCAGCCGGTGATGGTGGTTCGCCACTGCCCCGAGCACGGCTCGTTGCACGATCTGTTGCGAGCGGCGTACCACCTCGGCAACCGCCATGTGCAGCTCGAATTGCAGCCCGACCGGTTGCTGCTCGAACCCGATCACGTGCTGGCCGACATGCTCAAGCAGATGCACCTGCTGGTCAGCCACGAGCATTCGCCGTTCGAGCCCGAGGGCGGAGCCTACGCCGCGCACGACCCTGGCCACGAGCATGCGCACGGGCGCGGGCACGGCCATGGTCATGGCCACGATGATCACGGGCACGACCACCACGGGCACGACCATGTCGCGCACGGCCATGGCCATCACGATCACGAACACTGACGCCGACGCGCCGATGGCGCAAGCGCTGCCACCGGCCGTGCTGATCGAATTGATGCGCCTGGCCTCGCCGGCGCTGCCGGTGGGCGGCTTCAGCTACAGCGAGGCGCTGGAGGCCGCCATCGACGCCGGCCTGGTCGGCAATGCCGCCTCGGCCCGCGACTGGCTGCTCGACCAATTGCACCTGAGCGTCGCGCGTTGCGACCTGCCGCTGCTGGCCGACGCGCATCGCGCCTGGTCGCACGGCGATCTTGCGCAGATCGACGCGTTGAACGCGTGGTCCACCCACGTGCGCGAGACGCGCGAGTTGCTGCTGCAGACGCAGCAGATGGGCCGCTCGCTCGTCGAATGGCTGCGGCAGCGCGCCGGCGCCGATGCGGGCATCGAGCATGCCGCCGCGTTGCGACCGGCGCCGACCTGGCCGGTGGCGTTCGCCCTGGCGGCCGCCCGCGCCGGCGCGTCGGCGCACGACAGCCTGATCTGCTGTGCGCTCGGTTGGGCCGAGAACATGGTGCAGGCGGCGATCAAGGCCGTGCCGCTGGGCCAGAACGCCGGCCAGCGGCTGCTCGATGCGCTGGCCGCGGCGGTGCCCGACGCCGTGGCCCGCGCTGCGCGCGCCTCACCCGACCACCGACAGGCGTTCTCGCCGATGCTGGCGATCCTGTCGGCGCAGCACGAAGCGCAGTACTCACGGCTGTTCCGCTCGTGAGTCGACACCCGAGCCCCCTCTTGATGCCATGACTTCCGCCCTGCACGCGATGCGCCGCCGCACCAAACGACTGCCACCACTGCGCGTGGGTGTGGGCGGACCGGTGGGCTCGGGCAAGACCACGCTGGTGGAGATGCTCTGCAAGACGATGCGCGAGCGTTGGGACCTGGTGGTCGTCACCAACGACATCTACACCAAGGAAGACCAGCGCCTGCTCACCGTGGCCGGTGCGCTCGAGCCCGAGCGCATCATGGGCGTCGAGACCGGCGGCTGCCCGCACACGGCGATCCGCGAGGACGCGTCGATCAATCTCGAGGCGGTCGACCGCATGCTCGACAAGTTCCCCGACGCCGACATCGTGTTCATCGAGTCGGGCGGCGACAACCTGGCGGCCACCTTCAGCCCCGAGCTGAGCGACCTCACGATCTACGTGATCGACGTCGCCGCCGGCGAGAAGATCCCGCGCAAGGGCGGCCCCGGCATCACCCGCTCCGATCTGCTCGTGATCAACAAGACCGACCTCGCCCCTCTCGTCGGCGCCAGCCTGGAGGTGATGGAT
>DATIFD010000302.1:0-5505 GCA_035455385.1 Burkholderiaceae bacterium | reverse complement strand
CGGCCGCCGCCACCGCGTCGGGCATGGTGACGATTGCGCATGCCAACGACGGTGCCGGCTCGATCCGCATACCCGCCTCCGCGTGCGGGCTGATCGGCTTGAAGCCGTCGCGCGGGCTGATGCCCGCGGGGCCGTTGGTCGGCGAGGGATGGGGCGGGCTGGCGATCGACCACGTGGTCACGCGCAGCGTGCGCGACTGCGCGCTCGCACTCGACGCCACCGCGGGCGCCGACCCCGGCGCGCCGTATGCGGCGCCGGCGCGCCCGGCGAGTTTTGCAGCGCTGCTGTCGACGCCGCCCAGACCGCTGCGCATCGCGCTGTGCAACGGCTTCTTCGAAGGCGACGCCGTCGATGCGGAGGTCGCCGCCGCGATCGACGGGTTCGCGCATGCGCTTCAGCGCCTGGGGCACGTGGTGGAGCCGGCACGGCCGGGCTTCTCGACGCTCGACATCGTGCGGCCGGTGATGCAAGTGATCGCCACCGGCACCGCGATGCTGCTCGACGGCCTGGGAGAGCAGCGCGGCCGTGCGATCGACGAGGCCGACCTCGAGCCGGTGGTGCGCGGCGCATGGCACACCGGCCGCGGGATCTCGGGCACCGACTACATGCGCGCGCTCGACGCGCTGCACCGGCTGGGGCGGCGCATGGCCGTCTTCCACGAGCGGTACGACCTGTTGCTGACACCGACGCTGGCCGAGCCACCCGCGCTGCTGGGGCGCTTCGCGATGCGCAACCCGGACTTCATCGACTACCGCCTCGGCCCCGAAGGCCTGTGGCGCTACACGCCGTTCACGCCGCTGGCCAACGCGACCGGCGCGCCGTCGATTTCGTTGCCGGTCGCGCTGTCGCGCGGCGCGCTGCCGATCGGGGCGCTGCTGACGGCGCCGCCGGGGGCCGACGCGCTGTTGCTGCAGGTCGCCGCGCAGTGGGACGCCTGGGTGACCTCGCCGCCGCGCATCGCACCGGTGTCGTCGTGAGCGCCGACCCGATCACCGACCTCGACGCGCACGCGCTGTCGCGCGCGATCCATGCGCGCGAGCTGTCGTGCGTCGAGGTGATGCGCGCGTACCTTGCGCGCATCCACCGGCTCAACCCGCGCTTCAACGCCATCGTCAACCTCGCCGCCGACGACGCGCTGCTGGCGCGGGCCGCCGAACGCGATGCCGAGCTCGCGCGCGGCGCCAGCCGCGGCTTCCTGCACGGCATGCCGCAGGCGATCAAGGACGCCGCCAATGCCGCGGGCTTTCCCACCACGCTCGGCTGCGTGCTGATGCGCGACAACGTCGCGCGCACCGACGGCCTGACGGTCGAGCGCATGAAGGCCGCCGGCTGCATCGTGATCGGCAAGACCAACATGCCCGAGTTCGGCCTCGGCTCGCACACCTACAACAGCCTGTTCGGCGCCACCGGCAACGCCTGGGACCCGCGCTTCAGCGCCGGCGGCTCCAGCGGCGGCGCGGCGGTGTGCCTGGCGCAGCGCCTGCTGCCGGTGGCCGACGGCTCCGACTTCATGGGCAGCCTGCGCAACCCGGCCGGCTGGAACCACGTCTATGGTCTGCGGCCGAGTCAGGGCCGCGTGCCGATGTGGCCGGCCACCGACGTGTGGATCGCCCAGCTTGGCACTGAAGGTCCGATGGCACGCACCGTGCGCGACCTCGCCGCGCTGCTGTCGCTCCAGGCGGGCCACGACCCCCGCGCGCCGCTGTCGATCGCGCAGGGGCCGCACGACTTCTCGCCGCACGAGCCCGTGTCGTTGCGCGGCGCGCGCATCGCCTGGCTCGGCAGCCTCGGCGGCCACCTGGCGCTCGAGCCCGGCATCGCGGCGGTGTGCGAACAGGCGCTGCAGCGCATGGCCGACGCCGGCGCGATCATCGAGCCGCTGGAAAGCATCGGCGTCGACCTCGATCGCGTCTGGCAGGCCTGGCTGGTGTGGCGCCGCATGCTGGTGGCGCCGCGCGTCGGCGCCGCGCTCGCGCTGCCCGGCGCCCGGCGTGAACAGATCAAGCCCGAAGCGCTGTGGGAGTACGACCAAGCCCAGGCCCTGTCGGCCACCGAGTTCGCGCGTGCCAGCGAGATGCGCACGCGCTTTCACGCACAGATGCTGGAGCGGCTGGCGCGCTTCGACGCGCTCGCGCTGCCGGCGGCCCAGGTGTGGCCGTTTGCGATCGGGCAGCACTGGCCGCATCAGATCGCCGGCCGCGCGATGGACACCTACCATCGCTGGATGGAGGTGACGCTTTACGCGACCTTCGCTGGCCTGCCGGCGATCAGCGTGCCCGCCGGCTTCGACGCCAGCGGCCGCTGGCCGATGGGCCTGCAGCTGATCGGCCGCCCGCAAGGCGATGCCGCGCTGCTGCAGCTGGCGGCCGGCCACGAGATGCTGATCGGCGATCTGCTCGCGCGCCGTCCGCCGGAGGCGTGAGCACCCGCGTGCCGCGCACGCGCCATCGCACACGCCATCGCACAATGAGCGGCCTTGCACCGCCGTGACTGCCTCGATGAGCCCCCGTCTGCCCTTGCCGCACCGTGACGAGCCGTCGATCGTCGACGAACTGCTGCGCACACTGTCCGGGCGGCTCGATTGGCCTGCCGCGGTGGCGCAGGCCGCGCCGTGGGTGCAGGCGGTGCGCGAGACGCCGGCGCCGTTCTGGGCGCTGGAGTCGCTGCTGCGCGAGTACCCGATCAGCAGCGCCGAAGGGCTGGCACTGATGCGGCTGGCCGAGGCGCTGCTGCGCGTGCCCGACGCCGAGACGGCCATCGCGCTGACGGCCGACCAGCTGGGGCGCGCCGACTTCGCCGGCGACGGCGACGGCGACTCGCCACACCGCCTGCTGTCCACGCTGTCGTCGAGCGCGATCGCGCTGGCCAAGCGCTGGCTGCCCGACGTCGGCGAGCCGCCGGGGCTGTTCGAGCGCCTGGGTGCGAAGACCGTGGTGGCCGCCACCGTGCGCGCCATCCAGCTGCTGGGCCGCCAGTTCGTGCTCGGCCGCCAAATCGACGAGGCACTCGACGAGGCCGGCGCGCAGCGGCGCGAGCAGCCGCGCCTGCGCTACTCGTTCGACATGCTCGGCGAAGGCGCGCGCACCGAGCGCGATGCGCTGCGCTATCGGGCCGCCTACGACAACGCGATCCGCGCCATCGAGCAGCGACAGGAAGCCACCGAAGACGCGGCCGATGAAGGCGGCCTGGGCGCGCTGGTGCGCGACGGCATCTCGATCAAGCTGTCGGCGCTGCATCCGCGCTACGAAGACGCCCAGCACGCGCGCGTGATGACCGAGCTGGTGCCGCGCGTGACGCCGCTGCTCGATCTGGCCGCCGCCGCGGGCATCAACCTGACGATCGACGCCGAGGAGAGCGACCGGCTGGAGCTGTCGCTCGAGGTGTTCGACGCGCTGGCCGCGCACGTGCAGCAGCACGCGCCGCGCTGGCGCGGCTTCGGCTTGGCGGTGCAGACCTATCAGACGCGGGTGCTCGAGGTGATCGACGAGGTGGCGCGCATCGCGCGCGCCCGGCGGCTCCAGTTCATGGTGCGCCTGGTCAAGGGCGCCTACTGGGACGGCGAGATCAAGCGCGCGCAGGAACTGGGTCTGCCCGGCTACCCGGTGTTCACGCACAAGCAGCACACCGACATCGCCTACCTGGCCGCCGCGCGGGCTCTGATCCATCACGACGCGGTGATCGTGCCGCAGTTCGCCACCCACAACGCGGGGACGATCGCCGCCATCGTGCAGATGGCCCGGCCCCGCGATGCGCGCTTCGAGATGCAGCGGCTGCACGGCATGGGCGAAGGCGTGTACCGCGAGGTGCTGGCCGCGTTGCCCGATCTGAAGCTGCGCGTCTACGCACCGGTGGGCGAACACCGTGACCTGCTGGCCTACCTCGTGCGGCGCCTGCTCGAGAACGGCGCCAACTCGTCGTTCGTGCACCAGCTGGCCGACGCGACGGTGCCGCTGCCCGAGCTGCTGCGCTCGCCGCTGCACGCGATGCCGGGCAGCGGGCAGCCACTGCCGCGCGACCTCTACGGGCCGGCGCGACGCAATCCGTTGGGTATCGACCTGGCTTGCGCGCCGCAGCGCGAGCCGCTGCTGGCGGCGTGGCCGCGCGCGGCCGTGCCAACCGTGCGGGAGACCGAGCCGGCGCAGGTCGACGCCGCGATGCGACGGCTGCACGCGGGCTGGTCGGCATGGAACGCGGTACCGGTGGCCGAGCGCGCGGCGCTGCTCGAGCGCTGTGCCGACCGCCTCGAAGCGCGGCTGCCGCACTATTGCGCGCTGCTGGTGCGCGAGGGCAAGAAGACCTGGGGCGATTGCGTGGCCGAGGTGCGCGAGGCAATCGACTTCTGTCGCTACTACGCCCTGCAGGCGCGCACCCGGCTGGCACCGCAGACGCTGCCCGGGCCCACCGGCGAGAGCAACGAGCTGCGGCTGCACGGTCGTGGCGTGTTCGTCTGCATCTCGCCGTGGAATTTCCCGCTGGCGATCTTTGCCGGCCAGGTGGTGGCGGCGCTGGTGGCGGGCAATGCGGTGGCCGCCAAGCCCGCCGAGCAGACGCCGGCGGTCGCGGCAGCGTTCGTCGAACTATTGCATGAAGCGGGCGTGCCGCGCGAGGTGCTCGAGCTGCTGCACGGGCCCGGTGAGACGGTCGGTGCCGCGCTGGTCGCGCACCCGCTGGCCGCGGGCGTGTGCTTCACCGGCTCGACCCAGGTGGCCAAGATCATCCAGCGCACGCTGGCCACCTCCGACGGCCCGATCGTGCCGCTGGTGGCCGAGACCGGCGGCCTGAACGCGATGATCGTCGACTCCACCGCGCTGCCCGAGCAGGTGGTCGACGCGGTGGTGGGCAGCGCGTTCCGCTCGGCCGGTCAGCGCTGCTCCGCACTGCGGCTGCTGTGCGTGCACGACGGCATCGCGAGCCATCTGATCGAGATGCTGGCCGGCGCGATGGCCGAGTTGCGCGTCGGTGCACCCGAGGACTTGGCCACCGACGTCGGCCCGGTGATCGATGCCGACGCGCACGCCAACCTGATGCGCCACGTCCGACGGCTCGAGCGCGACGCCCGGTTGCTGGCGCGCACGCCGATCGAAGACCGCTTCGCGCAGACGCACATCGCGCCCGTGGCCTTCGAGATCGATGCGGTCGAGGCACTGCGCGAAGAAGTGTTCGGCCCGGTGCTGCACGTGGCGCGCTGGAGCGGCGACGTCGACGCGCTGGTGGCGCGCATCAACGGCCTCGGCTACGGCCTGACGCTCGGCATCCAGACACGCATCGACAGCCGCGCGCTGCGCATCGCTGCGGCAGCGGCGATCGGCAACGTCTACGTCAACCGCAACATGATCGGTGCGGTCGTCGGCGTGCAGCCCTTCGGCGGCGAGGGCCTGTCGGGCACCGGCCCGAAGGCCGGCGGGCCGCACTACCTGCTGCGCTTCATCGCCACGCCG
Source organism: Burkholderiaceae bacterium (assembly GCA_035455385.1). Taxonomy (GTDB): domain Bacteria; phylum Pseudomonadota; class Gammaproteobacteria; order Burkholderiales; family Burkholderiaceae_C; genus JAEUPI01. The sequence continues at coordinate 67 of DATIFD010000302.1, read as the reverse complement.
GGTGCGCCGGCGCCGCAGGCGGCACCGGCCGCGGGCGAGCCCTGGGTGGCCGCCGAGCCGGCGGCCG
>DATIFD010000301.1:0-2149 GCA_035455385.1 Burkholderiaceae bacterium | reverse complement strand
CGAGACCGCACCGTTGCTGTTCACCGCACTGTCGAACCAGTTCTGGACCAGCGACCTGTCGGACCCGATGGCCAGCGTGCCGGTGACGATCTTCAAGTTCGCGATGAGCCCCTACGAGAACTGGCAGTCGCTGGCCTGGGTAGGCGTCTTTCTGATCACGCTGGGTGTGCTCTCGCTGAACATCCTGGCCCGCGTGATGTTTCGCAGCAAGAACTGAGGCACCGATGGACGCCGTGGCCGACGCCCCCGTGATGCGGCGGACCAAGATCGCGGTCCGCAATCTGAATTTCTACTACGGCAGCTTCCACGCGTTGAAGCACATCAGCCTGGAGATCCCGGAGCGCAGGGTCACGGCCTTCATCGGCCCGTCGGGCTGCGGCAAATCCACGCTGCTGCGCACCTTCAACCGCATGTTCGAGCTGTATCCGGAGCAGCGCGCCGAGGGCGAGATCCTGCTCGACGGCGACAACATCCTTGACCGCCGCATCGACGTCAGCCTGATCCGTGCCAAGGTCGGCATGGTGTTCCAGAAGCCGACGCCGTTTCCGATGTCGATCTACGACAACATCGCGTTCGGCGTGCGGCTGTTCGAGACCCTGCCGCGCGTGGAGATGGACGACCGGGTCGAGTGGGCGCTGAAGAAAGCCGCGCTGTGGAATGAGGTGAAGGACAAGCTGAACCAGAGCGGCTCGGGCCTCTCAGGAGGCCAGCAGCAGCGGCTATGCATCGCGCGCGGCATCGCGATCAAGCCCGACGTGTTGCTGCTCGACGAGCCCTGTTCGGCGCTGGATCCGATCTCCACCGGCAAGATCGAGGAGCTGATCGACGAGCTGAAGGCCGACTACACGGTGCTGATCGTCACCCACAACATGCAGCAGGCGGCCCGTGTGTCGGACTACACGGCCTACATGTACCTGGGTGACCTGGTCGAATTCGGCGCCACGGCCGACGTCTTCATGAAGCCGGCAAAGAAGGACACCGAGGACTACATTACCGGGAGATTCGGATGAGTATGGTGGTGGCACCGCGGCGGAGCACGGCATGACCGACAAGCACCTGTCGACGCAGTTCGACGCCGAGCTGGCGTCCATTTCGGCGCGCGTGCTCGAGATGGGCGGCCTGGTCGAATCCCAGGTGGCGCAGGCGGTGCATGCGCTGTCGACCTTCAGCGGCGACGTCGCGACGCTGGTGCTCGAGCAGGAGCAGCGGGTCAACGCGCTGGAGGTCGAGATCGACCGCGACCTGTCGACCATCATCGCGCGGCGGCAGCCCACGGCGCGCGATCTGCGCCTGCTGATCGCCGTGTCCAAGACGATCGGCAACCTCGAGCGCATCGGCGACGAGGCGGCGCGCATCGCGCGCACGGTGCAGCGGCTGATCAACACCGGCGTGTCCAGCCGCATGCGCCTGCCGGTGTCGGATCTGTCGTTCGAATCGGAGCTGGCCACGCACCAGCTGCGCAAGGTGCTCGACGCCTTTGCCCGCCTCGACACCGAGGCCGCACTCGACGTGCTGAAGCATGACGACCAGATCGACCGCGAGTTCGACGGTTTCCTGCGCAAGCTGATCACCTACATGATGGAGGATCCGCGCACGATCTCCGCCAGCATCGACCTGGTGTTCGTCGCCAAGGCGATCGAGCGCGTCGGCGACCACGCGAAGAACCTGGCCGAGGTGATCATCTACATCGTCAAGGGTGCCGACGTGCGGCACATCTCGCCCGCATCGGTGGAGTCGCTGGCCCGATGAGCCGCATCCTGGTCGTCGAGGACGAGGCGGCGATCGCCGAGCTGCTGGCACTCAACCTGCGACACGCCGGGCACGAGGTGGTGCTGGCGGCCGATGCCGCGCAGGCGCAGATCGAGGTGGATGCGGTGTTGCCGGACCTGGTGGTGCTCGACTGGATGCTGCCGGATCAGTCCGGGCTGGCGCTGGCGCGCCGTTGGCGCAACGATGCGCGCACGCGCGAGCTGCCGATCATCATGCTCACGGCACGCACCGAGGAGGCCGACAAGATCGCCGGGCTCGACTCCGGTGCTGACGACTACCTGACCAAGCCGTTTTCCACCAGCGAGCTGCACGCGCGCATCCGCGCGGTGCTGCGCCGGCGCGCGCCCGAGGCACTCGAGCAGGCCGTGCGCGCGGGCGA
>DATIFD010000300.1:0-4803 GCA_035455385.1 Burkholderiaceae bacterium | reverse complement strand
CACGGCCGCGGCGTCTACGCCGCGCGCAAGCTCGAGAAGGGCGAACGCATCATCGAGTATCGCGGCGAACGCATCACCTGGAAGGAGTGCGATCGCCGTCCGCCGTCGGATCCCGACGATCCGAACCACACGTTCTTCTTCTCGCTCTCCGACGGCAAGCACGTGATCGACGCCAACGTCGGCGGCAACGCGGCGCGCTGGATCAACCATGCGTGCAATCCCAACTGCGAGTCGGACATCGACGAAGACAACCACCGCGTGTTCATCAAGGCGGTGCGCGCGATCAAGCCGGGCGAGGAGCTGTTCTACGACTACGGCCTGGTGATCGACGAGCGGTACACGCCGAAAGTGAAAAAACAGTTTGCATGCCGTTGCGGTGCCCGCGACTGCCGTGGCACGATGCTCGCGCCCAAGCGCTAGAGAATGGTCCCACCCCCGATGCGGCCTGGCGGCCGCCTCCCCCTCGAGGGGGCAACACCAGCGGACCGGCGACGCCGGATCCACGGTGTTCGCTTGGCCCGCCGCCGCAGAGGGCTTTGCACCGAACGGTAGGCATGCAAGAGCAAGTCTCAGCGCAGTGGCACACCGAGCCGCTGTGGCGCGAGCTGTCGGCCCTGCTGCCCGGGCTGGCGATCGAGGTGGTGGCCCGCTGCGAGTCGACCAACACGGTGCTGGTCGACCGCGCGCGGCGCGCCAGCGGGCTGGCCGATGCCACGCCGTCGCGCCCGGGCGAGCTCGAGCCGCCGATCAGCGGCCCGATGCCGCTGCTGGAGGCCACGCGGCACGGGCGACGCCAGGGCGACACCCAGCCGGTGCTGCTGGTGGCCGAACAGCAGACCCACGGTCGCGGCCGCTGGGGTCGCAACTGGCAATCGAGCCCGGAGGCATCGCTGACCTGCTCGCTGGCGCTGCCGTTCGCGCCGAGCGACTGGTCGGGCCTGTCGCTGGCCATCGGGGTGGCGCTGGCCGACGCGCTCGACCCTGCCGGCCCGCGCGACGCCCCCTGGCTCGGGCTCAAGTGGCCCAATGACCTGATGCGCGTCGAGCCCGGTGCGCAGACGGCGCGCAAGATGGGCGGCATCCTGATCGAATCGGTGCCGGTCGGGCAGCGGCGCATGGCGGTGATCGGCGTGGGCCTGAACATCGCGCCGCAACCGGTGGTCGACCTGCAGCACGGCTTCGCCTGTCTGCAGGAGTTCGAGCCCGGCATCGACCCGCCTGGCGCGCTGGCGCGCATCGCCAAGCCGTGGCTCGAGGCGGTGCTGCAATTCCAGCGCGAGGGCTTCTCGCCGTTCAAGGCGCGCTTCGAGCGCCGCGACTGCCTGCGCGGCCGCGTCGTCACCACCACGCTGGACGACCTGCCGCAGGGTGTGGCCGAAGGCATCGACGACGGCGGCGCGCTGCTGGTGCGCGTCGGGCCCTCGCTGCGCACGGTAGGCGTCGGCGACGTCAGCATCCGCGCGTCGTCGGAGTCGCCGCCGTGATGCGCAGCCTGGTGATCGCGCTGCTGGTCGCCAACCTGCTGGTGCTCGCCTGGTCGTACGACCTGCTGCCGGGCTTGTCGCGCAGCCGCGAGCGCGAGCCCGAGCGGATGAGGCAGCAGGTGAGCCCCGACGCGGTGCAGCTGATCACGCCCACCGCAGCCAGCGCCGCGCTGCAGGCCGCCGCCGTGCAACGCACCAACGGCGCGCTCGCGGCGCCCGCGGCCGGCACGCCGACGGCCGTCGACCCCGCCGCCAGCGTCTGCCTGGAGGCCGGGCCTTTCGCTGCCACCGTGGTGGCAGCGGCCGAGCGTGCGCTGCGCGACCTCAAGCTGCCGTCGCTGGAGTGGACGCAGCAGCGCTCCGAGCGCGGCGGCTCGTACATCGTCTATCTCGGTCGCTTCGCCGACGACGCCGCGATGGCGCGGCGCCGCGACGAGCTGCGTCGGCAGCTGGTCAATGTCGACGAGGTACGCAACTCGCCAGACCTGCAGCCGGGGCTGCAGCTGGGCCGCTACGACACGCGCGCCGCCGCCGACGCGGCGCTGGCACAGCTGGTGCAGCAGGGCGTGAAGACCGCGCGCGTGGTGACCATCAACGCCCCGGTGGTGGTGACGCTGCTGCGCGTGGAGCGCGCCGACGGCGCGGTGGCGGCGCGCCTGGCGCAGCTCAACCTGCCGCCCGCGGGCGCGGGCTTCAGGCCTTGCGCGGTGCCGCCCTGAGCGCGCCGATCGCCAACGCCAGCAGACACAACCACGCCGCGCCGACCGCACCGCCGCCGGTGGCGTCGGCCTCGTACTCTGCGGGCGTCTGCGGCGAGGCCTGCGGGGCCACTGCCGATGCGGCCGCGAGCTCGGGGTTGTCCAGCACTTCGGCGCGGCGTGCCGGCGCCACGTAAGCGGCCGGGTCGCGCGCGAAGAACACCGCCTGCTCGGCATCGAGCACGCCGGCGCCGCAGGTGGCGGCGCTGCACAGGCAGGTCGCCGAATTGGCGGCCGAGCATTGCGCGAGCCAGGGCGACAGCACGTGCGGCCGCGCCGAGCGCTGCAGGCCGGCCGCGATCTGATCGACCGTGAGCGCGGGGTTGACCGACAGCATCAGCGCGACGGTGCCGGCGACGATCGGCGCCGAGAAGCTGGTGCCGAAGCTGCGCGCATAGATCGGCTCGCCGGGCACCGTGACGCCGGCGTTGTACAGCGACAGCACGCCGCCGTCGGCCAGCAGCGGGCCGGTCGGCCCGCCGATGTCGTCGCCGCCGACGGTGGCCAGCGTCACCTCGGGGCCGAAGCTGGAGTAGTGCGCCTTGAAGCCGTCGCGGTTGAGCGCCGTCACCGCGACCACGCCGCGGCAGTTGGCCGGCCGCGTCACCGCGCCCTGCGTGTTGCCCGCCGCGGCCACCACGAGCACGCCGTGCGCGCGCAGTTCGTCGATCGCGCTCTGGTAGGCCCGGCTGCACGGCTTGTTGCCGCCGAAGCTGAGGTTGATCACGCGCACCGGGTTCGGATTGATCGGCAGCCAGCCATGGCCGCTGCTGACCAGCAGACCCGCGGCCCAGCGCATGCCGTCGACGATGTCGGCCACCTCGGCGCCACAGCGGCCGGCGACGCGCACCGGCACGATGTGCGACTGCCAGCCGATGGCGGCGATGCCTTCGTTGTTGTCGGTGTGCGCAGCCAGCATGCCGGCGACGATCGTGCCGTGCCACGAGCTGTCGTGCGCGTCGCACTGCGCAAACGCGTCCAGGGCGCGATCGGACTCCGACACCCAGTCGCCCGGATCGGCGGGGTCGGTGTCGCGGCCGCCACCGTCGTTGGCCATCGCGGGGTCGCTGACCATGTCGGCGCCCGGCAGCCACGCCCCCTGCAGCTCCGGGTGCGCGGTGATGCCGGTGTCGAGCACGGCCACCGGCACCGACGCGTTGCCCGTCGTCAGCGACCATGCGTGCTGCACGTTGGGCACGCCGCGCAGGCGGGCCTCGATCGCGTTGGCGTCGCTGCCGCCGGCCGGCTGCAGCCACCACTGGCCGCCGGTGCCGGGGAAGAACGGATCGCTCGGCGTCGTGCTTTGCAGCAGCGGTTCGCGATCGTTGGGCTCGGCCCAGGCCACCTCGGGCGACGCGCGCAGCCGCTCGAGCATGGCGTCGGCCTCCGACGGCGTGAGCGCGCGGCCGAAGTCGAGCACGTGCGCCGCGCGGCCCTGCGGCCGCACGTCCGGCGCAGCCTGCGCCGCGGCGGCGCGGGCCAGGCCCGCCGCATCGATCACGCGCTGCAGGCGCTCGCGTTGCACCGCCTCGGCGTCGGCGCGGGCGGCCAGCGTGGTGGCGTCGCGGCTCGATGCGCCGTGCGCCGGCGCGTCCTTCAACTCGACGATCAGGCCGTGCGGCGGCGGCGCGGCCTGCGCGGCCATCGCGACGAGGCCGGTGCACAGCGTGGTGAGGACGGTTGCGCGCAACACGCGGAACGTGCCGGCGCGCGATGCAGGCCGCGCGGCCTGCGTCATCGGTGTCGTGGACGCGCGCGCAATGCCGTGCCCGATTCGGCCGCGCCGCAAGGGCAGCGGCGGGCAAAGTCAGCGCAGGGTTCGACGACGGGCGTGGCCACAGAGTTCTCCGTGGCCAAAGTATCGGCATTGCCCTCACAGGCGGTAACCCTCAAACGGGCGGTGGCACAACACCACGCCGCGCAGCGCGCCCGCGGTGTCCGCGGTGTCCGCGGACCCCGCGGTTACGTTCGGCGCGGACGCAACGCGGCCACGGCGACGCACAAGCCGAGCAGCCACAGCCACGAGGTGGCGCCGCCACCGCCGCCGCCATCGCTGGACGGCGGCGTCGTGACCGGAGACGCGGCCGTCACGGTGAGCGTGGTCGAGGCCGGCGTGCCGCCGCCATCGTCGGTGACGTCGAGCCGCACTTTGAACGAGCCGCCACCGCTGGTGTTGACGACCGCGCTCGCGGCATTGGCCGGCGGCACCAGCGTCGCGATGCCGCCGGAATCGACCAGGGTCCAGTTGTAGCCGGTGATGGTCTTGGTCGCTCCCGCGACCGACGTTGAGCCGTCGAGCGTGACGCTGCCCCCTGGTGCCGGCGCGGCGGGTGTCGCGAAGGCCAGCGCCTGCGTCGCTGATGGTGCGGGAACCGCCGCCACTGCCGCGCGCACGTCGAGCATGCCGGCACCGCAGGTGGTGGTGGTGCAGTAGCACTCGAGTTGCGGAGTCAGGCTCGGTGGCAGGCAGACCGGCGTGTTGGCCGTACCCCCGGTGGTCGGGAATTTGCGCGCCTCAGCCATCAGCGTCGATCGCACCTGCGCTGGCGTCAGCGTCGGAT
>DATIFD010000299.1:0-8874 GCA_035455385.1 Burkholderiaceae bacterium | reverse complement strand
TCGCAGGCGGCGCGTGCGGCGCGCGGATCGAACAGCAGGCCGAGCGCCACCTGGCCCGGAAAGCGCTGGCCGGCGCCCTGCGCGCGCAGCGCATGCAGCAGGCCGGTGGTGTTGCTGTCGCCGCCGGCGCCTGGGTTGTCCTGCGTGTCGGCGATCACCACCGGCTTGGCCGCGTGCTCGGCCAGAGTGATCGCCTGCGCGACCGCGTCGCGTGCGGACAGCACCTGCTGCTGCCACTGCGCCGGCCGGGCGGCGCGCGCGAACAATCGCTCGACCGCGGCCTCGGCGCGGGGACCATGGCCCCACACCATCGGTGCGCACCCGTCGAAGTCGGAGGCCGGAAATCCCATGCAGAAGCTGAGCACCGTGCCGTGCTCGCGATCGAGCGCGGCCAGCTCGTCGTACAGGCCCTGCGCCGGTTGCATCCACGTGCTCTGCGCGTTCAGCGGAATCAGGAACGGCAGCCGCCGTGCGTGCAGCGGCTCCTTGCGGCCGGCCTCGAGCCGGCGTGACAGCAGGTCGGCCGCGCGTTCGCCGGTGGCGGCCATGTCGACGTGCGGATAGGTGCGGTAGGCCACCAGCGCGTCGGCCTCGTGCAGCATGCGCGGCGTGACGTTGGCGTGCAGGTCGAGGCTGGCGACGACCGGCACCTCGGGGCCGACGATGGCGCGCAGCCGCGCCAGCAGCTCGCCCTCGCTGTCGGGCACGTGCTCGGCCACCGCGGCGCCGTGCAGGTCGAGGTAGATCGCGTCGAGACCGCGCTCGCGCGCGCCGATGGTGTCTTCGCAGATCGCGGCAGCGATGCGCTCGAAGGCATCGCGCGTCACGTACGACGACGGGATCGCGCCGGCCCAGGCCGACGGCACCAAGGTCCAGCCGCGTCGCGTGGCGGCCTCGATGAAGCCGCCGATCGGGATGTTGACGCCGCTGTGAAGCACCTGCATCGCCGGCCCGCGCGCGAACGCGGGGAACGAGTCGCCGCGCGTGAATGCCGCCCAGTCGGCGAGGCTCGGCGCAAAGGTGTTGGTCTCGTGCTGGTAGCCGGCGATCAGGACGCGGGTCATGGCGCTGCAGGGCGTCGAAAGCCCCGCACTATAGGGTGGCGTGGTTCACGCCGCGGCCAGGCCGGCGCCGAACGCGAAGTCGCGGCCCGGCGCCGCGGCGAACAGCGCGCGCGTGTAGGCGTGCTGCGGCGCGCCGAACACGCGGTGCGCCGGGCCCATCTCGACCACCTCGCCCTGGCTCATCACGGCCAGCGTGTCGCACACCTGCGAGGCGACGCGCAGGTCGTGCGTGATGAACAGCATCGCCAGGTCGAGCCGCTCGCGGATCTCCTCGAACAGCCGAAGCACCTGCGCCTGCACCGACACGTCGAGCGCGCTCACCGCCTCGTCGGCCACCAGCAGCTCGGGCTCCATCATCAGTGCGCGCGCGATGCAGATGCGCTGGCGCTGGCCGCCGGAGAACTGGTGCGGATAGCGCTCCAGCGCGCCGGCATCCATGCGCACCATCTCCAGCAGCTGGCGTGCGCGCTGCAGCGCCGGCTCGCGCGCGAGGCCATAGTTCATCGGCCCTTCGATCATCGCGTCGCGCACCGTGCGGCGCGGGTTCAGCGAACGGTAGGGATCCTGGAACACGATCTGCACGCGCCGCCGCAGCGGCCGCAGCGCGCGTGCGCTCAGCTCGGCGATGTCGTCGCTGCCGAGTCGTACCGAACCGCCGCTGGGGTCGACCAGCCGCACGATGCAGCGCGCCACCGTGCTCTTGCCAGAGCCCGATTCGCCGACGATGCCCAGCGTCTGGCCGCGCCGGATCTCGAGGTCCACGTTCTTTGCGGCGTGCACGGTGCGGTGCTTGCCGAACCAGCGACGGTCGACGTAGGTCTTGTTCAGTCCCCTGACCTGCAGCACCACCGGGGCGGCCGGGTCGACGGGCCGCTCGTGCATGCGCAGCGACGGCACGCTGGCGATCAGCATCCGCGTGTAGGCGTGCTGCGGCCGCTGCAGCAGCTGCGCCTTGGGCGCCAGCTCGACCAGATCGCCCAGCCGCAGCACGGCGACGCGGTGCGCGATCTCGGCGACGACGCCGAAGTCGTGGGTGATGAACAGCACCCCGGTGCCGTGACGCTGCTGCAGCTGCAGCACCAGCTTGAGGATCTGCGCCTGGGTGGTGACGTCGAGCGCTGTCGTGGGCTCGTCGGCGATCAGCAGCACCGGGTCGAGCACCAGCGCCATCGCGATCATGATGCGCTGGCGCTGACCGCCCGAGAGCTGGTGCGGGTAGCTGGCGATCATGCGCTCGGGCTCGGGCAGCAGCACCTCGCGCACGACGTCGAGCACCTTGCGCCGGCGCTCGGCCGGCGCGAACTGCGTGTGCTGCTGCAGCACCTCGTCGATCTGGTCGCCGCAAGTCATCACCGGGTTCAGCGCGGTCATCGGCTCCTGGAAGATCATCGACATGCGCGTGGCGCGCAGCTCGCGCAACCGCGCGGGGCTGGCGTGCGTGATGTCCTCGCCCTGCAGCACGACGCGCCCGCCCGTGACCGGCAGCGGCTTGGGCAGCAGCCCCATCACCGCCTGCGCGATCACCGACTTGCCCGAACCCGACTCGCCCACCAGGCACACGATTTCGCCGCGGCCGACGTCGAAGCTGACGTCGCGCACCGCGGTGGCGCGGTCGGCACCGGCGGGCAGCGCGATCGTCAGATCACGCACTTCGAGGATCGAACCGTTGCCGACGTTCACGTTGGCACTGCCAGACCTGCCAAGCGGCCGCCGCGGATCTGGCTTTGCCAGGCCGCAGACGGGCCTTGCAGGCCGCGCCGGGGCCATGGCCCCGGCTCTTCGCCAGGCACGAGAGGTCCACCGGACCTCTCGTGTCCGGGCTCAGCCCCCAGGGGGGAGGCGACCGCAGGTCGCTTCGGGGGGGGTGTCATACCCGCCGCGCCATCTTCGGGTCCAGCGTGTCGCGGAGCCCGTCGCCGAGGATGTTCACCGCCAGCACCGTCACCGCCAGGAACACGCCGGGGAAGAAGATGTTGTGCGGGTACTGCGTGAACTGCGCGCGCCCCTCGGCCATCACGTTGCCCCAGGTCGGGATGTCCGGCGACAGGCCGACGCCGAGAAAACTCAGGATCGCCTCGGTCAGGATGCCCGAGGCGCAGATGAACGTGCCCTGCACGATCAGCGGCGCCACGCAGTTGGGCAGGATGTGGCGCCACATGATGAGCGCGGTCGGCGTGCCCAGCGACACCGCGGCCTCGACGTACGGCTCCTCGCGGATGGTCAGCACCAGTGAGCGAACCAGCCGCGTCACGCGCGGGATCTCGGGGATCGCGATCGCCACCACCACGGTCGGCAGGCTGCCCTTCCACATCGCCACCAGCGCGATCGCGATCAGGATCGCGGGAATGGCCATCAGGCCGTCCATCACGCGCATGAGCACGCCGTCGACGCGGCGCAGGAAGCCCGAGACCAGCCCGAACAGCACGCCGAAGGCCACCGCCAGCAGCGCGGTGCACACGCCGACGATCAGCGACACGCGCGTGCCGAACAGCACGCGGCTGTAGATGTCGCGCCCGAAGCTGTCGCTGCCCATCAGGAAGCGGTGCTGGATGGTTTCGCCTTCGAGCGTGGTGATCTCGCCGGCGCCGCCGGGCAGCAGGTCGCGGCTGGCGGGGTCGAACAGCGTCGGGTCGACGGTGCCGAGCCACGGCGCGGTCAGCGCCGCCAGCGCCAGCAACAGCAGCACCGCGCCGCCGATGCGCACCGAGGCGTTGCGCCGGACGCGCGCCCATGCGCTGGGCTGCGCGACGATCGACGCGGCCTCGACCGACAGCTCGGCGTATTCGGACTGCGACACGGTCAGTAGCGGATGCGCGGATCGAAGAACACGTAGCTCAGGTCGACCAGCAGGTTGATCACGACATAGACGACCGAGAACAGCAGGATCACGCCCTGGATGGTCGGGAAGTCGCGCGCCAGCACCGCGTCGACGGTGAGGCGACCGAGCCCCGGGATCGCATAGACCGATTCGGTGACCACCACGCCGCCGATCAGGAGCGCGATGCCGATGCCGATCACCGTGGCGATCGGCACCGCCGCGTTGGCCAGCGCATGCCGCAGCAGCACTCTCTGCTCGGGCAGCCCCTTGGCGCGCGCGGTGCGGATGTAGTCCTCGCCCAGCGTCTCGAGCACCGAGGCGCGGGTGACGCGCGCGATCAGCGCGATATAGATCACCGACAGCGTGAGCGACGGCAGCACCAGATGCATCAGCCATGGGCCCACGCCGTCAGCGAGTCGCCGGTAGCCCTGCACCGGCAGCCAGCCGAGCTTGAGCGAAATCAGCCAGATCAGGACGTACGCCAGCACGAACACCGGCACCGAGAAGCCGAGCACCGAAAAGCCCATCAGCGCGCGGTCGAACCAGGTGCCGAAGCGCCAGGCGGCCAGCACGCCCAGCGGCACCGCCACCAGCACCGCGATCGTGATCGTCAGCGCCGCCAGCGACAGCGTGGGTTCCAGCCGCTGGCCGATCAACGCGGTGACCTCGGTCTTGTAGTAGTAGCTCTGACCGAGGTCGCCGCCGGCCATCTGGCCGACCCAGATCGCGAACTGCTCGGCGATCGACCGATCGAGCCCGAGCGTCTTGCGGATCTGCGCAATCTGGTCGGGCGAGGCCGCGTCACCGGCCAGCACCGCGGCGGGGTCGCCGGGCGTCAGCCGCAGCATCAGGAACACCAGCACCGCGACGACCAGCAGCACCGGCAGCGTCGCCAACAGGCGGCGGGCGAGGAACCTCAGCACCGCGCGCGGTCCTCAGGCGTCGCGCGGCGCGCCGTTGCGCGGCGTGCGTCGGAGCACCTGCCCGGCACGCGCCCCGGTGGCCGCGCTGGCACGCCAGGCAAGCTCACCGTTGACGAACACCGCGTCGATGCCTGCCGAGGCCCGCACCGGCGCGTCGTAGGTGGCCTCGTCGGCCACCGTGCCGGCGTCGAAGATCACCAGATCGGCGGCCTGGCCGGGCGCGACGGTGCCGCGATCGGACAGGCCGAAGTTGCGCGCCGGCAGCCCCGTCATCTTCCACACGGCGGTCTCGAGCGGGAACAGACCGACGTCGCGGCAGTAGTGGCCGAGCACGCGCGGGAAGGTGCCCCACAGCCGTGGATGCGGCTTGGGGCCGAGCGGGATGCCGTCGGAGCCGATCATCGTCTCGTCGAAGGCGAGGATGCGGCGCACGTCGGCCTCGTCCATCATGAAGTACACCGCGCTGCCGGGGGCGAGTCGGGCGGCCGCTTCCTCGCGGGAGACGCCCCACTGCGCCGCGATGTCGGCCAGGTCGCGCCCATTGCACTCGGGGTGCGGCACGCTGGTGTTGATCAGCACGCGCTCGGCGATCATCGCCCGGTCGGTGCGGATCATCGTCGAGCCCGCGGTGTAGGGGTAGCAGTCGAGCGCCACGCACTGGCAGCGCATGGCCTGTCCGATGCGCGCCAGCGTCTGCACCGAGCGCCCGAAATTGGCGCTGCCGCCCACCTTGTGGTGCGAGATCACCACCGGGCAGTCGAGCGCCCGGCCGATCGCCAGCGTCTCGTCGATCGCCTCCATCACGCGGTCGGCCTCGTCGCGCATGTGCGTGGCGTAGAGGCCTGCCCCGCCGGCGAGCGGCGCGCCCACCGCGATGATCTCGTCGGTCGTGGCCGCGGCGGCCGGCGGGTAGAACGTGCCGGTCGACAGGCCGATCGCGCCGGCGTCGAGCGCATCGGCCACGTGCGCCTGCATGGCGTCGATCTCGTCCGTCGTGGCGGCGCGCTCGAGCGAGGTCATCGTCAGCGCGCGCAGCGTGGTGTGCCCGACCAGCGCCGCCACGTTGACGGCCGCCGGCTGCCGGCGCAACGCGTCGAGGTACGCACGCAGCGTCTCGAACTCGTCGGCGTCGCGCCGGTCGACCAGGTCCAGCGGCGACGGCCGCTTCAGGCCCGCCCGCCAGGGCGCGATGCTGACGCCGCAATTTCCCGCGACCACCGTCGTCACGCCCTGCGACACCTTGAACGGCAGCGTGGGCTGGTTCAGCAGCGCCTGGTCGTCGTGCGTGTGGGTGTCGATGAAGCCCGGCGCGACGATGCGGCCGCTGGCGTCGATCGTGCGGCGTGCCACGCGACTGCTCAGGTCGCCGACGGCCGCGACGCGTCCGCCGAGCACGCCGACGTCGGCGCGCACGCGCGGCGAGCGCGTGCCGTCGATCAGCGTGCCGCCGCGGATCACGCAGTCGAGCGTGGCGTCGTCGCCCATGGCGCAGTCAGTTCTTCCTGAGGTTCCAGTAGATGTTGCCGTTGGTGACGAAGAAGCCGCTGATGTTCTTGCGCGCGGCCATCGGCTGGTCGTACTCGCCCAGGTTCACGTGGGTGCCGACCTCGAACATCCGCGCGTGCATTTGCTCGGCGAGCTTCTTCTTCTGCGCATCGTCGGTGGCACGCATGAACGCGTTGCGCAGCTCGACCAGCCTGTCGTCGCTGGCCCAACCGAACCAGGTGCTCTTCTCGCCGCGCGTGTCGGTGGTCGGGTTCGCGATCGGACTCCAGACGTCGAACGCCTGCCAAGCTGTCATGAACATGTTCCAGCCGCCTTTGTCCGGTGGGTCCTTCTTCGCCCGTCGGCCGACCAGCGTCTGCCAGTCCATCGCCTGCAGGTCGACCTTGAAACCGGCCTGCCGCAGCAGCTGCGCGCCGACGTCGGGCAGCTTCTGGATCGCGGCCAGGTCGGTCGGCTTCATCAGCACCACGGGCGTGCCGTCGTAGCCGCTGGCCTTGAGGAGTTCTTGCGCCTTCTTCAGGCTGGACTTCATCTGCAGGTCGCTGCCGGCCGTGCTGCCATAGGGCGAACCGCAGATGAACATCGAGCCACAGGTGTGGTACAGCGCCTTCACGCCGACCTGCGCGCGCAGGAAGGCCTCCTGGTTGAAGGCCGCGATGGCTGCCTGTCGCACCTTGGGATTGTCGAATGGCTTGTGCAGGTGGTTGAAGCGCGCCATGTACTGCAGGCCGTAGTTGGCGTACTTGGGCAGCTGGATGCCCGGGTCTGCCTTGGCGGCCTCGTACTGGTCGAAGCCCAGCGCCTCGATGATGTCGACCTCGCCCTTCTGCAGCGCGCTCAGTTGCGCCTGCGCGTCGCGCAGCGCCAGGTTCCACTCCACGCGGTCGACGTAGACGCGCTTGCCGCCGGTGCTTCCCGAGGGCGGCTCGCTGCGCGGCACGTACTTCGGGTTCTTGACGTAGACCGCCTTGTCGCCGGGCTTGAACTCCTCCTTGACGAAGATGTAGGGCCCCGAACCCGTGTAATCGTCGATCTGCTTGAACGGGTCGGTGTCGGCCACGCGCTTGGGCATGATGAACGGCACGTTCGAGCTCGGCTTGCCCAGCGCCTCGAGCACGAAGCCGCAGGCTTCGCCGAGAAAGATGCGGAAGGTGTCGGGCGCGGGCGTGTCCATGCGCTGCACGAACTGCATCAGCGCCGAGCCCATTGCGTCGCGCTTGCCCCAGCGCTGCAGGCTGGCGATCACGTCCTCGCCGGTGACCGGCTTGCCGTCGTGGAACTCCAGACCCTTGCGCAGCTTGAAGGTCCACAGGCGATGGTCGGGGCTCTCGACCCAGCTCTCGACCATTTGTGGCTTGACCTTGCCGTTCTCGTCGGTGCCGAACAGCGTGTCGTAGATCATGTAGCCGTGGTTGCGGCTCATGTACGCCGTGGTCCAGATCGGATCGAGGATCGCCAGGTTGCTGTGCGGCACGATGCGCAGCACGCTGGACTGGGCCCAGGCTTGCTGGGCGAACGACGCACTGCCGGCCAGCAGCAGGGCGATCAAGGTCTTGCGCATGTTCATGGGAGGCACCCTTTCGGCTCGGTTTTCTGGGACGCCCGATGCACAAGGCGTGCCGGCGGCCGTGGCCCATTGTGAGGACGCTGCGGCGTCGCGCCCATCCGGTACAAACACCGGGGCGCTACCACGTTCGTGCGTTGCGCTGGTGCGCGCCGCGCCCCGTTCAGTGGCGCCGCGGCAGCGTCGCGGCCTGTTCGCCGAGGTCGTAGAACAGGCCGGTCATCATCAGCAACCCCTCGCGCATCAGCGGCGCCAGCACGTGCTCGTCCGGCGCATGCTGCGAGCAGGCCGGGTACGAGTGCGGCACCCAGACGGTGGGCAGGCCGAGGATGTCGGCAAACACGTCGTTGGGCAGCGAGCCGCCGAGGTTGGGCAGCAGCGCCGGCCTGGCGCCGGTGGTCTGCTCGATCGAGCGCAGCGCCAGGCGAACCCAGTCGTTGTCGGGGTCGAGCCGCGTGGCGGCCATCACCACCGGCTCGCCGACCTCGATGCCGGCGAAGCCGTGCTGCCGCAGGTGCGCCTGCACGTGCTGGCGCAGATGCGCGGCATCGGTGCCGACGACGAAGCGCAGTTGCAGCGTGGCGCGCGCCTCGTGCGGGATGGCGTTGACCGGTTGCGCCGCATTGCCGACGCCGATCGCCAGCACCTCCAGCGTGTTCCAGCCGAACACGCGCTCGGCCGGTGTCAGGCCGGGCTCGCCCCAGTCGGGATCGACCGCGGGGTCGCCGGGGCCGCCGCCGACCTCGATGTCGGCCAGCGCCCGCTTCACCGAAGGCGGGATCGGCGGCGGGCGCAGCGCCGCGACGGCGATCGCGCCGCGCGCGTCGACCAGGCTGGCGATCGCATGCGACAGCACGGTGCCTGGGTTGCGCAGCAGGCCGCCCCAGTTGCCGGAGTGGTGGCCGCCTTCGCGCAGGTCGACCGTCAGGTCCATGTTCATGGCGCCGCGCGAGCCGAGGAAGATGGTGGGGCGCTGCGGCGTCAGGCGCGGCCCGTCGG
>DATIFD010000298.1:0-2227 GCA_035455385.1 Burkholderiaceae bacterium | reverse complement strand
CACCTTCGACCCCGACCACCTGCGCCGCGTGCTGGTCAACCTGCTGGACAACGCCCATCGCCATGCCAGCGACACGCCCGGCGCGATCCGCGTGCAGTTGGGCGCCCACGATGAGGGGGGCGTCGTGCTGGCGGTGGCCAGCGACGGCGCGGCGATCGGCGCCGACGTCGAGCGGCATCTGTTCGAGCCGTTCTTCTCGACGCGCAGCCGTGGCACCGGACTGGGCCTGTATATTTGCCGCGAGCTGTGCGTGCGCCACGGCGCCAGCATCGAGTTCAGGCCGCTTGACGGCGGGCAGCGGCACCGCAACGAGTTTTGCGTGACCATGCAACGTGCCGCAATGACGGCGCAGGAGGCACCGAGTCAAGCATGAGCAGCCCCGCCCACTACAGCCTGCTGGTGGTCGACGACGAGCCCGACCTGCGGACGCTGTACGAACTCACCCTGCTGCGCGAGGGCTATGACGTCGAGTCGGCCTCGTCGGTCGACGATGCGTGGCAGCGGCTGTCCAGCCGCACCTACAGCGCCGTGATCACCGACATGCGGCTGCCCGACGGCTCTGGGCTCGACCTGCTGAGGCGTCTGGAGCAGGCCAAGCGTCGCGAGAAGGCGATCGTCATCACCGCCTACGGCTCGGCCGAGGGTGCGGTCGAGGCGCTGAAGGCCGGCGCCTTCGACTATCTGACCAAGCCCGTGGATCTGCGCCAGTTCCGCAGTGTCGTGGCGTCTGCGCTCGGCCGCGCCCCCGCGCTCGCCGGTCGAGAGGCACCACCGGCGGCACCGGCGCGCGGCGGCGACGACGCCGGCAGCGACCCCGGACGCATGCACCCCGCGTTGTCACGGCTGGCCGGCCGTTCGCAGGCCATGCAGCAGGTGCGTTCGATGGTCGAGCGCGTCGCGCGCAGCATGGCACCGGTGCTGGTGCAGGGCGAGTCGGGCACGGGCAAGGAGCTGGTAGCACGCGCAATCCACGCCTGCTCGGCGCGCAGCGAGGCGCCGTTCATCGCTGTGAACTGCGGCGCGATTCCCGAGCAACTGCTGGAGGCCGAGTTCTTCGGCTACCGCAAGGGGTCGTTCACCGGCGCGCACGAGGACCGCGAGGGCTTCGTGCAAGCGGCGCAAGGCGGCACGTTGTTCCTCGACGAGATCGGCGATCTGCCGCTGGCGATGCAGAGCAAGCTGCTGCGCGTGATCCAGGAGCGCACCGTGCGGCCGGTCGGCGCGGTGACCGAGACACCGATCAACGTGCGCGTGGTCAGTGCCACCCACAAGGACCTGGCCAGCGAGGTGCACGAGGGCCGGTTTCGCCAGGACCTGTTCTACCGGCTCAACGTGATCCAGATCCGCGTGCCGGCGCTGCGCGAGCGCATCGACGACTTGCCGGCGATCTGCGACGTCGTGCTGGCGCGCATCGCGGACGAGGCCGGCATTTCTCCGCCGCCGAAGCTGTCGCCGCAGGCGATGGAGCGGCTGTCGGACTACGCGTTCCCGGGCAACGTGCGCGAACTGGAGAACCTGTTGCACCGGGCGCTCGCGCTGACCACTGGCGACGTCATCGAATGGGCCGACCTCGGCCTGCCCGACGACGTGTTCGTCGACAGCGGCATCGTCGATCTCGATGCGCTGCATGCCGCCAGCGAGGCCGCGCGCAAGGCGGTGGCGGCGTCACCGCCCGGCGAGCTGCCGAGCGATCTCGTGGCGTACCTCGACCAGGTCGAGCGCGACATTCTGATCCGCGCGCTCGAACAACACCGCTTCAATCGCACGGCGGCCGGCGCGAGCCTGGGGCTGTCGCTGCGCCAGATGCGCTACCGCATGGCGCGACTCGGGGTCAACGTGGCCGACCATGTCGGTGAGCGCGGCGACAGCGCGTTCTAGTGCCACGCGGGCAGGTGCGCGCGTGCCGCGCCGCCCGGCATGGCGCGACGGCTGGTGGTGGCGCGCGTCGGCCGTACCGTCGCCCAATCACAACGGGCGGCCGCCGGGCGCTGCGGTGTCGCTCGCCGTCGTGCACTCGATCAGTCTGCCGCCGGGCCAGTACGGCGGCAACGCGGTCGAGCGCCTGTTCACCAACCGGCTGGCTTGGGACGAGCACCCGTACTTCGAGTCGATCCGCGGCCTGCAGGTGTCGGCACACTTCCTGATCCGCCGCTCCGGGCAGCTGCTGCAGTTCGTGTCCTGCGATCGGCGCGCTTGGCACGCGGGCGCGTCGTCGTGGGGGGGCCGC
>DATIFD010000297.1:0-15258 GCA_035455385.1 Burkholderiaceae bacterium | reverse complement strand
AGCAGCTGGCGCCGCTGCGCCGGTGTGGCGCTGTACTGCTTGCGGTTGAGGTACACGGTGTTCGAGGCCACGCTGGTGGCGAGGATCAGCCCGTTGCGATCGAGAATGCGGCCGCGACTGGCCGGCAGATCGACGGTGTGCACGAAGCGGCGCTCGCCCTGGGCCAGGTAGAAGTCGGAGGCCACGATCTGCACGTACACCGCGCGACCGAACAGCGCGATGAAACCGAGCGCCACCAGCACCACCAGAAAGCGGCTGCGCCACGGCGGCGTCTTGGACGCCAGCAGCGGGCTGCTCGCGTAGGCGAGGCTGCGCGCGCTCACCGCGGCGCCGGGGCGATGCTTGGCGCCGATCTTGAATCGGCCCCGCAGCCGCGAGGCATCGCTCATCGAACCGCTCCCGAAGCCGCCGCGTCGACCACGTAGACCGTCACCGCCGGCGTGACCGCGCGCATCGAGAGCTTCTCGCGCGCCACCCGTTCGACGCGGAGGCTCGTGGCCTGCGCCTGGCGCTCGGCCTCGAGCCGCTGCGCCTCCGCGTCGAGCCGTGCCAGCTCGTCGCGTGCGCGGTTGGTCTCGTCGAACAGACGCCGCGATTCATATTGCGTCTGCACCAGGGCCAGGCAGCTGAAGATCAGCGCCAGCAGCAGGATGAGGTGGGTGCGTGTCATGTGGCCCCTTTGGACTTTCGCGGCCGCGCGGCGCTCACGCCGCCTCCGTGCGCTCGGCCACGCGCATCACCGCCGAGCGTGCGCGCGGGTTGGACTGCAGCTCGGCCGCACCGGGGCGCACGCGCGCCAGGGCCTTCAGACGCAGCGGCGCGGGCGGCGCGAACGGCGCACGACGGTCCGGTTCGTGCCGGCTCTGCCGGGCGATGAACCGCTTGACGATGCGGTCCTCGAGCGAATGGAAGCTGATCACCACCAGCCTTCCATTGGGTTGCAGCAACTCCATCGCGGCGCTCAACCCCTGTTGGAGGTCCTCGAGTTCAGCGTTGACGAAAATCCGAAGAGCTTGAAACGTGCGCGTCGCAGGGTCCTGGCCCGGCTCGCGGGTCTTGACCGCACGAGCCACGACTTCGGCCAGTTCGACGGTGCGTCCCACCGGACGCCCACCTGCGCGGCGAGCAACAAGCGCCTTTGCAATCGGAACAGCAAACCGTTCTTCTCCATAGTCACGGATCACCTCGGCGATCTCGCGCTCATCGGCGCGCTCGAGAAACTGCGCAGCGGTCTCGCCGCGACTGGTGTCCATGCGCATGTCCAGCGGCGCATCGAAGCGAAAACTGAAGCCGCGCGCCGGCTCGTCGATCTGCGGCGAACTGACTCCCAGATCGAGCAGCACACCTTGCAGGCCGGCGATGCCGCGCGCCTGCAGGCGTTCGCGCATCGCGGCGAAGCTGGCGTGCTCGATCGCGAAGCGCGGATCGTCGATGCGCTCGGGCCCGTACAGCGCCGAGCGCACGGCCTGTGGGTCCTTGTCGAACGCCACCAGCCGCCCGCGGCTCGACAGCCGTGCCAGCAGCGCACGCGCGTGCCCACCGCGACCGAAAGTGCCGTCGACGTAGATGCCGTCCGGGTTGCCGACCAGCGCGTCGATCGCTTCGTGCAACAGGACGGGGATGTGTGGCCATGCGCTGGTGGACATCAAAAGACGAAGCTCTTGACCGCGTCGGGCATCGGGCTCTGCTTCACGGCGGACTCGTGGGACGCATAGCGCGCGGTGTCCCACAGCTCGAGGCGCGGCCCGACGCCGATCAGCAGCACGTCGCGGACCAGGCCGGCGTCGCGCCGCAACTCCGGCGAGATGTGGATGCGCGAGCCCGCGTCGATGTCGACGTCGACCGCGCTGCCGATGAAGATGCGGCGCCAGCCGTCGGCCTCCATCGGCAGGCCGAGCAGCCGCTCGCGCAGCTGGAGCCAGGCCGGGCGCGGCAGCACCAGCAGGCAGTCGGCGGGGTGCTTGGTCAGTGTCAGCTGGCCGCCCGCCGACGCCATCAGGGCGTCGCGGTGGCGTGATGGGACGGCGATGCGCCCCTTCGCATCCAACGTGAGCGCTGACGTTCCCTGAAACAGACCTTCCGGCACTCCGTCCCACCTTTCGCCATCGTGCGGCACTGTAACGGACGCGGAACCGTCAGGTCAATCGTCTTCGGATCAAAAAATCAATGAAATCAAATACTTAGTTGCCTTCGTTCGAGTGGGTTCAGAGACTCACCAAAAACAGTTAAAAAATAACGACTTGCGGGACTAATTGGAAGTCTTAGATTCGAAAGCGCCCCGCATGGTGTCCAGGCCACATCAGGGAAAGCCCGTAAGCCAGCTCAACTCCCACGACGGACGGCGAGGTCGTTGAGCCCGATGCCGGTGGCGTCGAAGCCGCCGTCGACCGCCAGCACCTGTCCGTTGACGTATCCGGCCGCGTCGCTGCAGAGGAAGCCGACCGCGTCGGCGATCTCCTGCGGCGTGCCATAGCGCCCCAGCGGAATTGCGGCGAAGTAGCCGGCGCGGATCGCCGGCGTGTGCACCTGCGCGGCCATCGCCGTCTCCACTGGCCCCGGCGCCACCGCATTGACGCGAATGCCCTGCGCGCCGAGCTCGGCGGCCTGCTGGCGCATCAGGTGGATCAACGCGGCCTTGCTGGTGCCGTAGGCCACGCGCAGCGTGCTGGCCCGCAGGCCCGAGATCGACGCGATGTGCACGATGCTGCCGCGGGAGGCGACCCCCGTGCTCGCTGCGCTCGCGTCCCCCATGGATCCGAAGGGGCCACTGCGTGGCTCCAAGGGAACGGGCCCCTCCGGGCGCCCGAGCGCGGCTTGGCGCAGCATCACCGGCGCGACCGCCTGCGTGCAGATGAATGGCCCGTCGAGGTTGGTGGCCATCACGTGGCGCCATTCGTCGTGCGTGGTCTGCAGCAGCGGCTTGAACACCGCGACGCCGGCGTTGTTGACGAGCGCGTCGATGCGGCCGAAGCGATCGACGATGGCCTGCACGGCGGCGTCCACCTGCCCCGGCTGCGACACGTCGCACGGCACCGCGAGCACGCGCTCGGCGTCGCCCCATGCCGCATGCGTTCGCAGCAGCGTCTCACGATCGATGTCGATCAACGCGACGCGCCAGTCGCGGGCGTGGAACCACTGCGCGATCGCCAGGCCGATGCCGCGCGCGGCACCGGTGACGAACGCCACGCGGTGGCCCGTGGTGAAGGCTTGCATGAGCGCATGCTACCCGCGCGCGGAGCCTGCGCGGCATCGCCGCCCGTGCGCGCCGCGGCCTCAGTTGGACTGCTTGATCAACCGTCCCGACGCCTGCTGGATCGGCCGCGCGTTCATCGGATACAGCCGCGCAAAGACGTCGATCTGCTGCGCCGACACGGTCACCGGCTGCTGCATCACCATCCACAGCACGCCTTCGCTGCACGGCGGCGTCGTCAGCGAGCCCATGTAGATGAAGTAGCGCGTGTCCTTCGGCAGCAGCTGGTTGAGGTCGAGCGGCGTGCGCGCGCCGACCTCGTCGCCTTTCTCGAGCGGCAGGTTGTTCCACACCGACTGCACCAGCGGGTGCGCGGCGCCGCGCTCGAGCAGCACGGCGACCACCGCGAGCCGGCCGCCGGCGTCCTTGTGCACCAGGTGGGCGACCATGTCGAACGACCTGCCCTCGATGCGCTCCTCCGACGGCCGGTGGAAGTGGAACTGCGTCAGCTCGAAACGGCGGCCCATCACCTCGATCGAGTTGCCCGGCGCGACGTTCACCTGCACCGTGTGTCCGTTGTCGAGGACGCGAAACGCGCTGGGCTGGTAGTCGAATTGCACCGGCTCGAGGTCGACGCGGATGCCGTCGCGGATGTCGATCGGGCTCTGGCGCGTGCCACTGGCGCACTTGCTGAACTCGGGCTTCAGCCGTCCCCAGGCTTGCGGCCCCGACTCGCCGCCATACGACCACTCGTGAACTCCCTTCACGGCCGGCTTGGGCCCCTGCCGCCTGGGCGCGGGCGCGGGCTGCGACGCCAGCTGCAGCTCGCCATCGGGCTGCGTGCTGACGCGCACCACCTGTTCGCCCCTGCCTTCGGTCTTGCTGGCGCCGAGCTTGGCCGCGAGCCGCTCGCGCAGGTCCAGCATCGGATCCAGTGCCACCGGTCCGCGGCCGGCCTTCTTCGACTTTGGCACAGGTAGCTCGGGCTTCGCGTCGACTCCGCCGTCGTGCGTCTCCGGTTCGGCCGCGTGCGCCACGTGCAGGGCCGGCGCGACGACCAGCACGGCGGTCATGGCGAGCAAGGCAGGATGGACTTTCGGCATCGCAACGCGGCGCGGGCACCCGGCCCGCTGTCAGACGGTTTCGGCAGCCGCCGCAGCGACTTGAGGCCTCGCAGCGGGTCGTCCGCCACGCCGGCCCCGCGTGCGGTGTCGTTGGCAATGCCCGGCGGTGCACATCCGTTCTCGACCCATGCGATGCTGCGGCCTCGCCAGACTTCACGGACCCGGCCTTGAGCGAAGACCCCGCCCTGCAGAGGCGCCGCGCGTTGCGGATGGCGCTGGCAACGGCTGCCGCAGTGGCCCTGCCGGCAGCGGCTTCGTCGCGCCGCGCGATCGCACGCATGACCGACGGCCCGTTCTACCCGCCGGCGTCATGGCGCGAGCGCTGGAGCGACTGGGACGCCGACCTCACGCGCGTGCACGGCGCCGCCGGCGGGCGACTGGCCAAGGGCGAGCACCTGGGGCTGGAGGGCCGCGTGCTCGACACCGATGGGCGGGTCGTCGACGGGGCGGCGATCGAGATCTGGCAATGCGACGCGCTCGGCCACTACCGCCACCCCCGCACCGAGGCGGTGCTCGACGCCTCCGACGAGGCGTTCCAGGGGTTCGGCGCGAGCCGCAGCGGCGCCGCGGGACGGTTCCGGTTCCGCACCATCCGGCCGGTTCCGTACCCGGGTCGCACGCCGCACATCCACGTGAAGCTGCGCCACGGCAGCTTCGGCGAGATCACCTCGCAGCTCTTCGTGGCCGGTGACCCGGGCAATGCGGGCGACTTCCTGTGGCGCGCGCTGCGTGCCGACGATCGACCGGCGCTTGAGATGCACCTCCAGCGCGCCGCGGCCGACAGCGACCTGCGCTGGCGGGTGCAGCATGACCTCGTCGTGCCCGCGTAGATGGCGCTCGCGATCGCGCAGCGATCCGAACAAAAGTGTGAAGCAAGCCGATAGGCCGGATTCTGTGCAGCCGCGGCCCCTCGCGAGACCACGACCGTGACCGCCATTCGTCTGGGCCGGGTGATCGCTCACCCGGCTCGATGCCACCTACCCGCCGGCTCCGCGGGCCACCTCATCGCCGGCCTATTTGGTGTTGCTGCGCGCAAAGATTGCCGCGTTTCACCCCGGACTGAACCGGTTCGTCCCTGTGGCTCTGATTCGCACCTCGCGGTGGAGAGGCGTTACCTCCTGCGCTGCCCTGTGCAGTCCGGACCTTCCTCCAGTGCGGCCTTTCGGCACCTGCACCAGCGGCGGTCTGGCTTGCTTCACGGCGTCATTATCCCGTGCGCACCGTCCCAAGGAGAGCCTGCGCATGAGAGGCAGCTTCCTGGCCACGACCCGGCGGGCGGTACCTGTTGTGCATGCGCCGACCCCTTCGCAGGCGTGAGCCGGCAGGCAGTTGCCGGCTCCGGCTCAGGCCTTGGCGGGCTTGAGGCGCTTGTCGCGCACGGAGACCTGGCTCGTGCCTTCGTTGGCCATGTCGAACAGCTGCGTCGCCGCCAGCAGCTTGGTCAGCGTGGCATAGCCGTAGTTGCGCGGGTCGAACGACGCCTGGTTGCCGATCTGCTGGCCCACCGCGCCGACACGCGCCCAGCCATCGTCGCCCTGCGCGGCCGCCACCGCGTTGCGCAACAGCGAAACGAGCTTGGCGTCGCGCTTGAGTTGCGCGGGCGACACCCGCAGCGGCGCGCCGCCGGTGGGGGTTTCCCGTTCCTCGGCGCCGTTGGCGCTGAGGTCGATGTCGGGCACCGCGGCCAGCTTGTCGAGAAACAGGAAGCGCGAGCAGGCGTTGACGAACGGCTCGGGCGTCTTGCGGGCGCCGAAGCCGTAGACCGCGGCGCCCTTCTCGCGCAGGTGCATCACCAGCGGCGTGAAGTCGGCGTCGGACGACACGATGCCGAACGCGTCGGGGCGGTCGGTGTACAGCAGCGCCATCGCATCGATCACCATCGCCATGTCGCTGGCGTTCTTGCCCTTGCTGTAGTCGTACTGCTGCACCGGCCGGATCGCGTGCTCGTGCAGTTGATCCTCCCAGCCCTTGAGCTCCTGCTTCTTCCAGTTGCCGTAGGCGCGACGGATGCTGGTTTCGCCGAAGGTCGAAAGCTCGTTCAGGATGAGATCGATCTTCGAGGCCGGCGAGTTGTCGGCGTCGATCAGCAGCGCGACGCGGGGTTTGCGGTCCATGGGGTCCTCAATCGGCGACGAGGCGCCAGTTCAACGTCTCGCCGCCGCGCAGCGGCTTGATCAGCGCGTCGCCGAACGGCACCGTCTCGGGCAGCGTCCAGGACTCGCGCCGCAACGTGATGCGCTCGCGGTTGTGCGGCAGTCCGTAGAAGTCGGGGCCGTGATGGCTGGCGAAGCCCTCGAGCTTGTCGAGCGCGCCGGCCGCCTCGAACGCCTCGGCGTACAGCTCGATCGCCGCCGGCGCGGTGTAGCAGCCGGCGCCGCAGACCGAGGCCTCCTTCAGCTGCGCAGCGTGCGGCGCGCTGTCGGTGCCGAGGAAGAACTTCGGATTGCCCGAGGTCGCTGCGCGCACGAGCGCCTGGCGATGCACCTCGCGCTTGAGCACCGGCAGGCAGTAGTAGTGCGGGCGCAAGCCGCCCATGAAGATCGCGTTGCGGTTGAACAGCAGGTGGTGCGCGGTGATCGTCGCCGCCGTATGCGCGTCGCTGGCCGTCACGTACTGCGCCGCCTCCTGCGTCGTGATGTGCTCGAACACCACCTTCAACACCGGGAAGTCGCGCCGCAGCGGTTGCATCACGCGCTCGATGAACACCGCTTCGCGATCGAACACGTCGACCGCCGGATCGGTCACCTCGCCGTGCACCAGCAGCAGCACGCCCTCGCGCTGCATCGCCTCGAGCGTGGCGTGCGTGGTGCGGATGTCGGTGACGCCGGAGTCGCTGTTCGTCGTGGCGCCGGCCGGGTAGAGCTTGAACGCCACGATGCCGGCCGCCTTGGCGCGTCTCACTTCGCCGGGCGGCGTCCGGTCGGTCAGGTACAGCGTCATCAACGGCGTGAAGCGGCTGCCTGGCCCCTCCTTCGGCCGCGCGGCGACGATGCGCTCGCGATAGGCCACGGCCTGCGCGGTGTCGACCACCGGTGGCCTCAGGTTCGGCATCACGATCGCGCGCGCGAACTGCCGAGCGCTGGCGGGAAGCACCGACGCCATCGCGGCGCCGTCGCGCAGGTGCAGGTGCCAATCGTCGGGGCGGGTGATCGTCAGGGTCTGCGCCGGCATCGCGGCATTCTCGCATCGCCATCGCTGCGCACGACCGCGTCACGACACCGCCTCGGGCTCCTCCACCTGCTGCTGCAGCCGCCACATCTGCGCGTAGCGGCCGTCGCGCGCGAGCAGCTCGGCATGGCTGCCCGTCTCGACGACGCGCCCCGCGTCGAGCACGACGATCGCATGCGCGTCGGCGACGGTCGACAGGCGGTGCGCGATGACGAGCGCCGTCTTGCCCTGTGCGGCGCTCTTCAGCTCGGCCTGGATCGCCCGCTCGTTGGCCGAATCGAGCGCCGATGTGGCCTCGTCGAAGATCAGGATCGGCGGGTTCTTCAGCAGCGTGCGCGCGATCGCCACGCGCTGCTTCTCGCCGCCGGAGAGCTTCAGGCCGCGCTCGCCGACCATGGTGTCGTAGCCCTTGGGCGTGGCGGCGATGAAGGCGTGGATATGCGCCGCCTGCGCGGCGGCCTCGACCTCGGCCTGCGTTGCGCCCGGTCGGCCGTACGCGATGTTGTAGCCCACGGTATCGTTGAACAGCACCGTGTCCTGCGGCACGATGCCGATCGAGCGGCGCAGGCTCTCCTGCGTGACGGCGCGGATGTCCTGCCCGTCGATCGTGATGCGGCCGCCCGTGACGTCGTAGAAGCGGAACAGCAGCCGCGCCAGCGTGCTCTTGCCGGCGCCCGACGCGCCGACCACGGCCACCGTCTTGCCGGCCGGGATCTCGAAACTGACGTCTTGCAGAATCGACCGCGTGGCCCTTTGCTCGCCTTCGGCTCGGTCATAGGCGAACGACACGTGCTCGAAGCGCACGACGCCCTCGCCGACCTGCAATGGCTTGGCACCCGGCGCGTCGGCGACCTCACGCTCGCGCTCGAGCAGCGCGAACATGCGGTCGAGGTCGGTCAGGCTCTGCTTGACCTCGCGGTACAGCACCCCGAGGAAGTTCAGCGGGATGTACAGCTGGATCAGGAAGGCGTTGACCATCACCAGGTCGCCCAGCGTCAGGCGGCCGTCGACCACGCCCTGCGTGGCGCGCCACAGCATCGCCACCAGGCTCGCCGCGATGATCAGCTGCTGGCCGGTGTTGAGCAGCGACAGCGTCGCCTGCGACTTCACCTGTGCCCGGCGGAACGACTCCAGCCCCTGCTCGTAGCGCTGGGCCTCGAATGCCTCGTTGTTGAAGTACTTGACCGTCTCGTAGTTGAGCAGCGCGTCGATCGCGCGGGTGTGCGCCTTCGAGTCGAGCTCGTTCATCGTGCGGCGGAACTGCGTTCGCCACTCGGTCAGCCAGACGCTGAAGCTCACATAGATGACCAACGCCACCGCAGTGATGCCGACGTAGCCCCAATCGAAGCGCCAGCCGAGGAAGCCGAGCACCAGCGCGACCTCGACGATCGTCGGCGCGATCGTGTACAGCGAGTACGACAGCAGCGACTGCAACGCGCGCGTGCCGCGCTCGATGTCGCGCGACAGGCCGCCGGTCTGCCGCTCCAGGTGAAAGCGCAGGCTCAGCGCGTGCAGGTGACCGAACACCTCGAGCGCGATCTGCTTGGACGCGCCGAACGACGCCTTGGCGAAGATCAGCTCGCGCATCTCGGTGAACACCGAGGTCGACAGCCGCAGCGCCGCGTAGGCGATCAGCAGTCCGATCGGCACCACCAGCACGGCGCGCGGGTCGCCCGGCTTGAGGTCGAGCGCGTCGACCAGGTGCTTGAGCAGCACCGGCACACCGACGTTGGCCACCTTCGCGGCGACCAGGAAGCCCAGCGCCGCCGCCACCCGCCAGCGGTAGCGCCACAGGTACGGCCCGATGCGCTGCAGCACGCTCCAGTCCGATCGCGCGGCACCGGGAGCAGCGGGCTCGGCAACGGGAAGGCTGACGGCGGAGCGGCGCATCGGTCGTGGAAGAATGGCTGCACTCGAAACGCGAGGGCCTCACGCGCAGGTGGAGACGATGTCCGAGTCATCAACCCCGACCCAGCTCCTGGCCCGGCCGAGCAGTTTGCCTGAGGGCTCGGAACTGGTCCTGCGCGTGATGCCGATGCCGGCCGACGCCAACGCCAACGGCGACATCTTCGGCGGCTGGATCATGGCCCAGGTCGACATCGCCGGCGCGATCCTGCCGGCGCGCATCGCCCGCGGCCGCATCGCCACCGTCGCCGTCAACCAGTTCGTCTTCAAGCAGGCGGTCTCGGTGGGCGACCTGTTGAGCTTCTACGCGCGCGTGGTCCGCGTCGGCACGACCTCGGTCACCGTGCACGTCGAGGTGTTCGCCGAGCGCAACCCGGCGGCGCCACAGATGGTCAAGGTCACCGATGCCAACCTGACGTACGTGGCGATCGACACCGGAGGCCGGCCGCGGTCGATCCCGGGCGCGCGAGGCTGATCGATGATCAAGTGGCTGCGCGCAACCGGTCAGATGTCCGGCGCCGAGGTGTGCGGCGCACCGCTTTGGCGGCTGGAGGCGGCGGCGCGTCGGCCAGCGTCTGCAAGGCGTCGAGCAGCACGCGCACCCGCGGCGGCACCAGCCGGTTGGCCGGCATCACGGCGTGGATCGGCATCGCCGGCGGCCGGTGGCGCGGCAGCAACTCGACGAGCCTGCCCGCCGACAGTTCGGCGGCGGCCATGTAGTCGGGCACCTGGGCCAGCCCCAGCCCGAGCACGGCGGCCTGCACGATCGCCTCGCCGTCGTTGAAGCGCAATCCCTGCTCGGGATGCAGCGTGACGCCGCGGCCGCCGCGGCCGAACTGCAGCGGCCGGTCGCGACGGCCGGGTGCAGCCGTTCGGCGCGCACAGCACGCTGGTGCTGCCGCGCGGCATGGCGCACCAGTTCTTCAACACCGGCACCGTGCCGCTCGAGACGCTGGGCATCTTCGGCAGCTCGCCGGTGGGTACCTTCGGGCCCGACGGCAGCCGCCTCGAATTGCCGTGGCGCAGCTGATTCACGCCGTGCGGCTGCCGTGCAGGCGGACGACGATCGGACTATGATTGGAGGATGGTGCCAATCCAGATCAGCCCCGATTCCGCTCCGATTGTCAACCGGCGCCTGCACGAACGGCTGCTGACGCTGCTGGCGCGCGCCTCCGCGATGGGGGTGCTCGCCGGCGCCGCCGTCACGCAGCTCGACGCGCAGGCGCTGCAGCGCGTGCTGTCGGCGCTGCACAAGCAGGGGCTGATCGGCGCCGCGCCGGTCGCGCTGGCCCCGTTGTTGAGACAAGGTCCGGCGCAGCTCGACGCCGCCACCGCCGAGCGCATGGCCGACAGCCTCGATCGCCTGGTCGCCGTGCTCGAGGACTCACCGGCGCCGCACAGCGAATGGCCGGCGATGCGCACGGTGTTCGGCGACGACGCCCTGGGCGCGCTGCTCGGCGTGGCGCCGGCGTCGCTGCGCCGCTATGCGGCCGCCGAACGCGCCACCCCGCAGGCCGTGGCCGAACGGTTGCATTGGCTGGCCATCGTGGTGTCGGACCTTGCCGGCTCGTACAACGACTTCGGCATGCGGCGTTGGTTCGAGCGTCCGCGCACGCAACTCGGCGGCAAGAGTCCGCGCGCGCTGCTCGGCAGCCAGTGGACGCCCGACGGCAAGGCGGCGCGCCAGATCCGCACGCTGGCGGCGGTGCTCAGCGGCGCGCAGCCGCTGGCGGCCTGAGCGCATCGCATGGCGCGGCTCGGCTTTCGCCACTGCGACCACCGCCACCCGTTCCTCTGGCAGAGCGACCAGCAACCCGCCGCGCGCTGGCACGGCGCGGGCGACGGCCCGGCCAACTACTTCGCCGACACGCCGGTCGGCGCGTGGGCCGAGTTCCTGCGCCACGAGGAGATCACCGACGAAGCCGACCTGGCCGGCGTGCGTCGCTCGCTGTGGGTGGTGGAACTGCCCGACGACGGCTACGCGACGCCCAGGCTATCCGCCCGCGTGATGACCGGCGGGCCGGTGTCGTACGCCGCCTGCCAGGCCGAGGCGCGACGGCTGCGCCGCGCCGGCGCGCGGCGCCTCGAGGCGCCGGCCGCGGCGCTGAAGCCCGGTGCCGCGCGCGGTTGGGTGGCCAGCCCCGACGTGATGCCCGCGGGCACCTCTCGCGACGGGCGCATCTGGGTGCTGTTCGGGCCGTGCGATGCGCTCGGCTGGCCCGCCGTGGTCGCGGGCTCGCCACCGGCGGCGGTGCTGCCGCTGGTGCGGCACTTCTGAACGCTCCGCGTGACGCTGCGCGAACCGGGGGCAGTCAGTCGTCGCCAGCCCTGAGATCCAATGCGCAGTGAACGCCGAAGGCATGGGCTGTGATGGCCGCGTCGCGTGAGCGACGCTCAGCGCTATTGGATCACCTCGTCCGCGCGCAGCAAGACCGCCTGCGGAATCGTGACGCCGAGTGCCTTTGCGGTCTTGAGATTGACGACGAGGTCGAACTTGGTCGGCTGCTCGATCGGCAGGTCGCTCGCGTGGTCGCCTTTGAGGAGCATGACGACGTACGCTGCCGCGCGCCGATACACGATGTCCAGGCTCGGCCCATAGGCAATGAGACCACCCGACTCCGCGAAGTCCCGGTAGATCGACACCACGGGCAGCGACTGCTTCGCGGCGAGGTCGAGGACCTGTTGCCGATGCTTCGTGATAGCCCCGTCGTCCATCACGAACAGGCCTTCGGCCCGAGCGCGTGACGCGACTTCGAAGGCGCTTGCGTAGTCGTCCGGGGCCTTCACCGGGAGACGAACGAACTTCAGACCCAGTCGCTCGCCTTTTCGTACCACCTCGTCGACGATCACGACGGCGCCCGCGTTGTCGCCCTGGTACAGCGCCGCCATCCGCGAGATCTGCGGAAGCACCTCGCGGAGCAACTCGACGCCCTTCGGCCCGAGCGCATCGGGCATGAAGCTCAGCCCCGTGACGTTCCCACCGGGGTGCGCGAGACTGGGTACGAGCCCGGACCTCACGGGATCGGCGACACGCATCATGACGATCGGCACGGTCCGCGTCGCCTTCTTCGCTGCCTGGGCGGCTGGTGTATTGATCGCCACAATCACGTTGACCCCGAGTCGCAGCAGCTGCTCGACGAGACCCGGGAGCAGCTCATTGCGTCCTGCGGCATTCCGAAGCTCTATGCGGTAGCCGCTTCCCTCGACATAGCCGAGCTTGTGCAGCTCGTCGCGAAACGCCTCGAGCAGCCCGGGCTGCAGGTCCTGGGCCAGGACGCCGATCGTGCGTGGCGACTTCACTTGCTGCGCCCGGGCTGCAACGGACGAGGCCAGCATCAGCGTACCGACCAGGAACCTGCGACGCGAATGCATGGGTCGAGCCCCCGACGACGGTCTTGGAGGCAAGAAGGTGGTGTTCGAGTATAGGTCGGCACCCTGCGCTGCAGCCGCGGGTGCGGCCAAGCGCCGGCGAAACGCGGTAACGTCGCAGTCACGACGTCCGGCCTATACCGTTTCGCGTGAACCCGCGCTGCGAGTCGCCTCCCTCGATTCCCCATGGCATCGAGGGCCCCAGGCTGTGCCTGCTCGGTCAGCCGCGGATCGTCGTGGCCGAGCGCGCGGTCGACCTGTCGCCGAAGGACGGCGCGCTGCTTGCGCTGGCCGCGCTTGCAGCGCCGATCCGGCCCGAGCGGGTGGCAGGCCTGCTTTGGCCCGAGGCGAGCGTCCGGCAGGCCGATGCCAGTCTGCGCCAACGGATCTATCGCTTGCGACGGGATACGGGCCATCCCCTGGTGACGAGCGGTTCCTTGTTCGGCTTGGAGGCCGGCGTGACGACCGACGCTGCGTCCGAGCTGGCCGCCCTCGCCGCGCAAGGCCACTGGCCGTTGCCCGACCTGCTGGGCGACCTCGCCTTCGATGCACTGCCGGAGTTCTCGGGCTGGCTGCTGGCGCAACGCCAGCAGTGGCGCGAGAACGGCATGGAGGCCCTGGTCGCCTGCGCCGAGCGCAAGGAGCGCGAAGGTGCTCTGGCGCAGGCGATGACGATCGCGCTGCACATCGTCGAGGCCGACCCGCTCAAGGAGCACAGCCAGCGCCGATTGATGAGACTGCACTACCTGCGCGGCGACCGGGCAGCGGCGATCGCCGTCTTCGAACGCTTCGAGCGCGTGCTGAAAGACGAGCTCGGCATGCGGCCGTCGGCAGAGACGCTGGCGCTGCTGGCGACGATCGAGCGCGCCGACCACGGGCCGGTCCCGCGGGTGCGGCCGGTCATTCCGGTGGGCCTGCTGCGGCCGCCGCGATTCATCGGTCGCGAGGCCGAACTGCACCGCTGCGACGCAGCTTGGGATGCCCATCGTGCATTCCTGCTGCGCGGCGAGGCCGGCGTCGGCAAGTCGCGGCTGCTGCGGGAGTTTCTGGGCGACCAGCCGGGGACGGTGCTGGTTCAGGCGCGGCCGGGCGACGACAACGTGCCGTATGCGCTCGCCACGCGGGTGCTGCGCACCGTCTTCGAGCAATTCGGCGCTCCCCGCGACGGCGAGCATCGCCGCGCGCTGGCGCTTCTGGTGCCGGAGTGGGGAGAGCCGTCGGATGCGTCGGGCGAGACGCAACGCCTGCTGATCCAGGGTGCCTTCACGCAGGCCATTGCCGAGTCCGCGGAGAAGGGCCTGCGCGGAGTCCTGCTCGACGACTTGCACTTCGCGGACGACGCCAGCCTGGGGCTCGTCAAGGTCCTGGCGCGTAGCGAGCGGGCCGGCTGCCCGTTGCTCGGCATGTCGCGGCGACCCGCAGAGGGCGCCTCGTCGGTGAAGACCCTGCATGAGGAACTGGCCGAGACCTATCGGCTCGACGTGATCGACCTCAGCCCGCTCACCGAGGCCCAGATCGTGGACCTGGTGCTCTCGCTGGCCTTGCCGGGCGTCGACGCGCCGTCGTTCGGTGCGGCGTTGTTCCGCCACACCGGCGGCAATCCGCTGTTCGCCCTCGAGACGCTCAAGGAGCGCGTGGTGATCGGCGGCGACGCGCACCAGCTGCCGCGCCCGGCGAGCGTCAGCGCGCTTGTGGAGCGGCGCCTGGCCACCCTGTCGCCCGATGCACAACGGCTGGCGCGCGTCGCGGCGCTGGCCGGCACCGACTTCACGGCGGAGCTCGCGGCCGACGTGCTGGACGCGCACCCGCTCGACCTGGCCGAACCCTGGCGCGAGCTCGAGGCCGCGCAGATGATCCGCGACGGCGCCTTTGCGCACGACCTCATCTTCGAGGCGGCGCGTCGCTCCGTGCCGCAGCCGATTGCCCGCCTCCTGCACCGCCGCATCGCGACGCTGCTGTCGGCGCGCGGTGCGGCGCCGGCGCGCATCGCGGCGCACTGGGACGGCGCGGGCGAGTGGGAGGCCTGCGGCGGGGCGTACACGGCAGCAGCCCGACAGGCCCGCGCCGCTTCGCAGCGGACCCACGAAGTCGAGTGCTGGCAGCGAGCCGCCGCGGCGTACGACGCCGCGGGCAACGTCGCATCGGCCTTCGAGGCCCGCTGCGAGAGCGTGCCCGCGGTCATCGTGACGCAGGGCGTCAGCGAGGCCCAGCGCGTCGTCGAGGCGCTGCTGACCGCTGCCTACGACGACCGCACGCGCGCCGCAGCACTCGCCGCGAAGGCCAATGCCGCGCTGATGGGTGCCGACCACGTGACCGGCATCGCCGCCGCGACGGAGGCCGCCTCGCTCGTTGCAGGCGATGGCACGCCGCTCGCCGGCTTCGAGCCGGCGCGCCTGATTGCCGTCGGCTACACGCTGGCCGGGCGCGCGCAAGAGGCGCTGGGCGTCATCGAGCCGTACCGAGCCGAGATCGAGCAGTCCGGCGACGCCCAGCAGCGCGGCC
>DATIFD010000296.1:0-3168 GCA_035455385.1 Burkholderiaceae bacterium | reverse complement strand
GATCTCGATGTTCTCGGTGTGCGGCAGCACCTCGTTGACGCTGCAGTGCCACGCCACCACACCATCGGTGTGCGAGAAGATCGACGTGGTCGGCACGGGCGGCGCCACGTGCAGCTGTTGACGCGTCGTTGCATGGTCGTGCAACGAATGACCACTCAGCAACTCGTAGACGCGCCAGGCATTGGTGTCTCGTGGGTGGCCGGCAAACGGCGATCCGAGCGTGACGACGCAACGCACGGCGTCTGGCGATTCCTTGGCGAGTTCGCGTGCGTACAAGCCGCCCAGACTCCAGCCGACCAGGCTGACCTTGCTCCCGTGGCGGTCCGCCAGGCGCCGCAGGCGTTCTCGACAGGCATTCAAGACGCCGCTGCGCGGGCCGAGGTTGAAGCCCTGCTTCCAGGCGTGCGTCCAGTGTCCCCGCCGGCGCAAAAAGGCGCGCAGCCGCACCGTGCTGAAGTCTGATGCCGCAAGTCCCGGGAACACCAGCACCGGATGGCCGTCGCCGTCGGGCAGT
The DNA here is from genome assembly GCA_035455385.1 of Burkholderiaceae bacterium. Lineage (GTDB taxonomy): Bacteria > Pseudomonadota > Gammaproteobacteria > Burkholderiales > Burkholderiaceae_C > JAEUPI01. Next base: position 2,654 of record DATIFD010000296.1, on the reverse strand, counting down.
CGATTGAGCCACGGGGTGGCCATAGCCAGCGCTGCCGCCTCCCACGGTGCCCGCGCTTCGAGCAGCATCAGCAGCGCGCTCGGCGCGTCGTCACGGTGGCGGTAGAAGGTCGGCGATTTCGCGAACCAGGCCGCTCTGGACGGAATCTTCACCGGGTGCCTGATGTCTGCCCGTCCGCAACCACGATGCGCGATGTTAACCAGACGGTGAGCGCCCCCGATGGAGGGGTGTCCCTAGCTTGTCACGATCAGTGCACGCGCGCAGGCGGCAAGGTCGTCGAACACCGCATCGGCCAGGCGCGCCTCGTCGTCCTGTACCGATTGCCCGCTGCGCACGAGCAGGCCGCGGCCGACCCCGGCCGCGCGGCCAGCCTGCAGATCCGACAACCGGTCACCCACCATGACGCTGGCCGACAGATCGAGCGACAGCTCGCGCGCCGCCCGCAGCAGCATGCCCGGCGCGGGTTTGCGGCAATCGCACACCCGCCGGTACTCGGCGACCGCAGCATCCGGCAGATGGGGGCAGTGGAACACCGCGTCGAGCCGGACGCCCTCGGCTTCCAACTGGGCACGCATGTGCGCGGTGAAGCGCTCGTAGTCGTCGTTGGTGTACAAGCCGCGCGCGATGCCGCTCTGGTTGGTCACCACCACCAGCCGCCAGCCGGCGCCCTGCAGCGAGGCCAACGCCTGCGCGCTGCCGGGCACGAACTCGAAGTCCTCGATGCGATGGGTGTAGCCGTGGTCGACGTTGATGACGCCGTCGCGGTCGAGGAAGACCGCCGCCTCAGCCACCGCGTATGCGCTCGACCAGGCGGGTCGTCGAATAGCCGTCGACGAACGGAATCGCCAGCGCGCGGCCGCCCCAACTGCGCATCAGGGCGGTCTCGCGCAGGGCCTCGATGTCGTAGTCGCCACCCTTGACGTAGATGTCGGGCCGCACGCGCTCGATCAGCTCGCAAGGCGTCGATTCGTCGAACACGACGACGTAGTCCACCGCCTGCAGCGCCGCCACCACGCAGGCGCGATCGTCCTCGCTGTTGAGTGGGCGGTCGGGCCCTTTGCCGAGCCGGCGCGCCGAGGCATCGCTGTTGACGCCGACCAGCAGCGCCGCCCCGAGTGCGCGCGCCTGCGCCAGATAGGTCACGTGGCCGCGATGCAGGACATCGAACACGCCGTTGGTGAACACCAGCGGCCGCAGCCAGGCTGTGCCCGCGAGCTGCTGCGGGTTCAGGATCTTGCTGGTTGGCAGCGGCGGCACAATGTGCGGGTTTGCGGCCGCGAGGCCGTCGAAGGAACTGCATTGAGTCTACCCTTTGCGCAACACCTGGCGCAGCACCGCGAGCTGTTCTCGCGCCTCGACGCAATGGCGCCCGATGTCGCCCGCGCGGCCGAGCGCATGAGCCAGGCGTTGCGCCAGGGCGGCAAGGTGATGTTCTGCGGCAACGGCGGCTCGGCTGCCGACAGCCAGCATCTGGCGTCGGAGCTCACCGGCCGCTTCGTCAACGACCGTCGCCCGCTGGCCGGGCTGGCACTGTCGACCGACAGCTCGGCGCTGACATGCATCGCCAACGACTACGACTTCGACCAGGTGTTCGAGCGTCAGCTGCGCGGGCTCGGGCGCGCGGGCGACGTTCTCGTCGCGATCTCGACCTCCGGCAAGTCGGCCAACGTGCTGCGCGCGGTGCATGCCGCGCGCGAGCTCGGCATCGGCGTGGTCGGCCTGCTCGGGCGCGACGGCGGCCCGCTGAAGCCGCTGTGCGACGTGGCGCTGGTGGTGTCCAGCGACACCACGGCACGCATCCAGGAAGCACACATCTTCATCGGACACACGCTGTGCGCCGTCGTAGAGACGTCGCTGGGGTTCTAGTTCAGCGGGCTGGTTGATCGGCCAGCCAGGCCACGTAGCGCCGCACGCCGGTGGCGACGTCGGCGAACGTATGGTCGCAGCCGGCGGCGCGCAGCGCCGTGAGGTCGGCCTGCGTGAAGCACTGGTACTTGCCCACCAGCGCCTGCGGGAAGTCGATGTACTCGACGATGCCTTGCGCCACCAACTCGTCCAGCGGCAGCGGTGGCTCGCCCGCGTGCTCGCGCCAGCCGTTGACGACGGCGTGAGCGACATCGTTGAACGGCTGCGCGCGGCCGGTGCCGACGTTGAAGATGCCTTTGACCCCGCGGTGCTGCAGGAACCACAGGTTGACCGCGACCACGTCGTCGACGCTGATGAAGTCGCGCACCTGCATGCCCGCGCCGTAGCCGCCGTAGGCGCCGAACAGGCGCACGCGACCTTCCGCACGGTACTGCGTGCTGTGGTGAAACGCCACCGACGCCATGCGCCCCTTGTGCTGCTCGTGCGGCCCGTAGACGTTGAAGTAGCGCAGCCCCACCACCTGCGCGCCGCTGCCGGGTAGCGCGCGGCGCACCACCTGGTCGGTGAGCAGCTTCGAGTAGCCGTAGACGTTGAGCGGCTGCTCGTGCTCCGGCGCCTCGCGGAACACCGCGCTGCCGCCGTACACGGCGGCCGACGAGGCGTAGATCAACCGCGTGCCCTGCGCCTGGCAGGCGTCGACCAGGTCCTTCGTGCAACGGTAGTTCTGCGCCATCATCAACTGGCCGTTGTGCTCCATCGTGTCGGAGCACGCGCCCTGATGCAGCACC
>DATIFD010000295.1:0-2574 GCA_035455385.1 Burkholderiaceae bacterium | reverse complement strand
GCCACTTCGGCTGGCCGGGTGTGTTCGTCGGCGCCGCGTCGCTGTTCGCGCTGGCCTCGCTGACGCTGCTGGGCGTTCGCACGCGCCGCAGCGAACGTGCGCACCAGCCGGTGATCGTCGACATCCGCGACGGCGTGCAGGCCGTGCGGGCGCGGCCGCTGCTGCTGCAGCTGATGCTGGCCGCAATGGCCGGCTACCTGGCCATGGGGCCGATGACGGTGCTGCTGCCCAAGCTCGCCGCGACGCAGCTCGGGTTGAGCGAGCTGCAGCGCGGCGGGTTCCTCGGCACGTTGGCGCTGTCGCTCATCGGCGGCGGCGTCCTGGCGCTGATCGCAGCGCGCCGTGTGCGACACGGTCGCGCGATATTCGCTGCCACGACCGTGGCCGGCCTGACGCTGGCGGCGCTCGGCGCGGCCGAGGGAACGCGGCTCGCCGTGGTTCTTCTGTGCGCCGTCGGCGTGTCGGGCGGGTTCGCGCTGTCGCTGATCGTCGCCGGCATTCAGGCCAACGCCGAGGAGGGCGTGCGCGGCCGCGTGGTCAGCATGTACACCATCATCTCGCAGGTGGTTCCGGCCGCATCGGGCGTCGCCGCGGGGGCGCTGGTTCAGGCCTACGGTGTGCGCGTGGCGCTTCACGTCTGCGGCGCCGCGCTGGCCGTGGCCATGCTGGCCAATGCGTCGTGGATGTCTGCGCTTCGGCGCTACCGCGGCTGACGCTGGCGTGGCCGTGACGGCCATGCAACGCGCCAGCGCCCGGCGGCGATCGGGCTTACACGATCTGGCGCTCGCGGCCCGCCCAGTAGGGCTTGCGCAGCTCCCGCTTCAAGATCTTGCCGGTGGGGTTGCGAGGCAACTCGGCGACGACGTCGACGGATTTTGGGCACTTGAATGCCGCCAGGTTCTCGCGGCAGTAGGCCAGCACCTGCTCGGTGTCGACGGTGGCGCCGGGTGCCGCCACGACGACGGCCTTGGGCACCTCGCCCCACTTGTCGTCCGGAACGCCGATCACCGCCACGTCACCGATGGAGGGGTGCTCGGCCAGCACGCGCTCGATCTCGGCGGGGTAGATGTTCTCGCCGCCGCTGATGATCATGTCCTTGATCCGGTCGGTGACGTAGACGTAGCCGTCGGTGTCCATGTGGCCACCGTCGCCGGAGCGCAGCCAACCGTCGGGCGTGATCGCGGCGGCGGTGGCATCGGGCTTGCCCCAGTAGCCACCCATGACCTGCTCGCTTCGCACCCAGATCTCCCCGGGCTCGCCGGGCAGAACCGGCGCGCCGGTGATGGGGTCGCGGATCTCGATCTCGACGCCGTGGATCGGCTTGCCCGCCGACACCAGCCGGTGCGCCACGGTCGAGTCGGCGTGGTCCGCCGGACCCAGCGAGCTCACCACGCCACTCTGCTCGGTCATGCCGTAGACCTGGTGCATGACGCCGGGAAAGAGCTTGAGCGACGCCCGCATCACCGGCAGCGGCATCGGCGAGGCACCGTAGGACAGCGACCTCAGCGCAGAGTAGTCCCGCTCGGCAGCGCCGGGAACCTGGTTCATCGCGGCCATCAGCGCGGGGACGAGGAAGGTGTGCGTGATCTTCTCGGCCTCGATCATCTCCAGCACCGCTGCCGGGTCCGGCCTGCGCAACATGAAGATCCGCGCGCCGGCATTGATCGCCACCAGCGAGTAGCTCGTGCCGCCGACGTGGAACAGCGGCATCGCGACCTGGACTCTCGCGTCGGAGCCGAGTTCGAAGTCGGCCGCGACGTTGCGCGCGTGCGCCAGCATCGCGCGGTGGGTGAGCATCGCGCCCTTGGGGAAACCGGTCGTGCCCGAGGTGTACAGCTGCACGAAGCAGTCGTGCGGCACCGCGCGATGGACCCGGGCGTCGGGCCCGTTGGCGGCCAGCCACGCCTCGTACTCGTCGTCGGCACCACCGACGCGGACCACTCGTTCGACGGTCGGCAGCTTCGCCCGCACCTGTTCGACAGCCTCGGCGAACTCCGGCCCGACGAACAGCACACGGGCCTTCGCGTCGTTGATCACGTAGACGATCTCGGGCGGCGCGAGCCGGAAATTGACCACCGCGTTGGCGGTGCCGACCTGCGCACAGGCCAGCGTCAGCTCCAGGCATGACGGGTGGTTGAGGTCGAGCACGGCAATCCGGTCGCCGGGCACGAGCCCCGCCGCCCGCTGGGCCGCGGCGTTGCGGCGCACGCGTTGCGCCAGCTCGGCCCACGTCCAGCTCGAGCCGCCGAAGGTGATGGCGACCGCGTCGGGTCGCCTTGCTTCCCAGTTGGCGAGGACCGAGGTGAAGTCTGCGGGTTCGGACATGCGGCCTCCTGTGTCGAGCGTCACGCGCGCCACTCGCGCCGTGCGCTCGATCGTAGCCGTTCGGGCGCCCGACAACGGGGCCAGAGGCAGGCTGCGCGTTGAGCTTTCCGGCCGCGCCGCGCGTCGCGCGCTGGCGCTTGACACCCTCGTCGCAGTCAGGACCGCACCGGCTCCAAGGTGAGCCCCGCCGCAATCAGCCGCTGGGCCAGCACCATGCCGAGCCCGCTGGCCGGTGTCAGCACGCCGCCT
>DATIFD010000294.1:0-4200 GCA_035455385.1 Burkholderiaceae bacterium | reverse complement strand
TCAGCGTCGGCGCCACGGCGCCGTCTCGCAGCGACGAGAACGATGCGCGCCAGGGCATGCCGGATCTGGCCGCCACCGTCGAGCTGGGTCCCAACCTCAACGCGACGCTGGCGCGCGGCGCGTGGTGGAAGCTGCAGCTGCGCGCACCGGTGCGTGCGGCGATCACGATCGAGTCGCACCCCCGGATGATCGGCTGGCTGGCCAGCCCCAACCTCAACCTCGACACCAAGATCAACGGCTGGAATGCGTCGCTGCTCGGCGGCCCGCTGTTCGGCAGCCGCAGCTTCAACGGCTACTTCTTCGACGTGGCGCCCGAGTTCGCGACGCCGACACGGCCCACTTATCGGGCGCCGGGCGGCTTCGGCGGCTGGCGCTTGCTCGCCAGCACGTCGCGCCGCTTCGATTCGATGTGGATGGGCGGCTTCGTCACCGCCGACACGGTGCGCGGCGCGGTCTACGACGGCAGCCCGCTGGTGCGCAAGCACGGCACGCTGGCATTCGGCTTCGCGGTGTCGTGGGTGTTCGCGGCCTCGACCGAGCGGGTGCCCGATGAATACTGAGCGCCTGGTCGTGCGTGGCTGGCCGCAACCGCTGGCCTGGCTGGTGCTGCAGCTCGTGCTGCTGTGCCTGGGGCTGATGTCGGTCGGGTGGAACCTGGTGGCGCTGCTGCTGTACCCGCTGCTGCCGCGCAAGCTGGGGCTGCGCGTCGGCCGCGCCGGCATCGCCTGGGGTTACCGCCTGTTCTGGAAGCTGGCGCGGGCGTCGGGCCTGCTGCAGATGAACGCCGAGGCGCTGCGCCCGCTGGCCGGCGAGGGCGGGTTGCTGATCGTCGCCAACCATCCCAGCCTGCTCGACGCGATGATGCTGGTGGCTCTGCTGCCGCGCAGCGCCTGCGTCATGAAGGCCAGCCTGATGCGCAACCCGTTCCTGGCGCCGGGCGCGCGGCTGGCGCGCTACATCCGCAACGACACGCCGCTCCAGATGATGCGGCTGGCGATCGATGACCTGCGTGCCGGCGGGCAACTGGTGATGTTTCCCGAGGGCACGCGCACCACGCGCGCGCCGCTCAATCCGTTCCAGGGCGGCTTCGCGCTGATCGCCCGCCGCGCCGGCGTGCCGGTGCAGACCGTGTTCATCGACACCACCTCGCCGTACCTCGGCAAGGGCTGGCCGCTGTGGCGGCTGCCGCCGGTGCCCATCGTGTTCTCGGTGCGATTGGGTCGGCGCTTCGACATCGGGCCCGACGTGGGGGCCGCGGTGCAGGAGATCGAGCGCTACATGGCCGCCGGCGTCGGCCCGCTGCCGCGCCAAGCGGCGTCATGACGAAGGCGTCGACCACGCACGTGGTCGTGATTCCGAGCTACGACACCGGCCCCACCGTATACGACACCGTGCGCGCCGCGCGCGCCGCGTGGCAGCCGGTGTACGTGGTGGTCGACGGCAGCCGCGACGGCACTGGCGAAGGCCTGCAGGCGATGGCCGCGGGCGACCCCGGCCTGCGCGTGTGGTTGCTGCCGCACAACCAGGGCAAGGGGGCCGCGGTGCTGCACGGCATGCTGCAGGCGCGGGCGGCGGGCTTCAGCCACGCGCTGACGATGGATGCCGACGGTCAGCATCCGGCGCAGTGCATCGCCGAGTTCATGCAGGCGAGCGTGCAACGCCCCGACGCGATGATCCTCGGTCGCCCGCAGTTCGACGCCAGTGCGCCGCTGCTGCGCGTGCGCGGGCGCCGCGTGTCCAACTGGTGGACCAACCTCGAGACGCTCGGCGCCGGCGTCGACGACTCGCTGTTCGGCTTTCGCGTCTACCCGATCGCCGACCTCGTCGCGGTGATGCAGGCGCAGCGCTGGATGCGTCGTTTCGACTTCGACACCGAGGCGGTGGTGCGCCTGGCCTGGCGCGGCGTCAAACCAATCAACCGCGACGCCCCGGTGCGCTACCTGAGGCCCGAGGAAGGCGGCGTCTCGCACTTCCGCTACGGGCGCGACAACGCGCTGCTGACCTGGATGCACACGCGGCTGATGATCGGCTTCGTGCTGCGGCTACCGTTGCTGGTCTGGCGGCGCACACGGCGGCTGCCGCCGTTTCAGGGCTGAGCCCGCACACGAGGCGGTCCACTGCGCACGGCCTGTGCCCGGCGAAACGAAGGCCGCATCTGGCGCGGCCGCACTCTGACGCACCGTCGCTCTCACACCCGAGGCCACGGCGCGTGCGCGAGCCAGCGCGACCACAGTGCGTTCCACACCGGCCAGTCGTGGTTGCCGGGCAGCTCGAGCACATGGTCGGCCGCGAGTTCGGCTTCGAGCAGGCGCTGGCCATCGATCAAGCGGTCCTCGCTGCCCGTGTAGCAGTGAATGCGGTTGCGCACGGCGGCGTCGGCGTGGCCGAGCCAGCGCCACAGCCTGGCCGCAGGGTCGTCGGAGACGTTCGGGGACGCGGCGTATGCACGGGCACTTCCGGCGGCGCGCACCTGCCGCAGCAGCGGCGGTGGCCCGACATAAGGCGCGATCGCCAGCACGCCTTCGATCCACTCGGGCTGCCGCATCAGCGACCCCAGCGATACGAAGCCACCGAGCGAGATGCCCACCAGCCAGATCCGGCGATAGCCGGCACCCCAAGCCGGCGCGAGCACATCGTCGCGCAGCCTTTCGAACAGCGTGCCGTTGGCCGCGTAGCCGAGATGGGCGTCGGCGATCGCCACGTCGACCGCGTAGCGCCGCGCCCGCATTCGCGAAACGAAGCCCTGATCGATGAAGTCGTGCGGCAGGCTGTAGACCCCGGGCAGCATCACCACCAGCATCTCGGCGCGCCGCGACTGCTCGGCGGGCTCGCGCAGCACCGGCATCGGCACCGGCGCCGGCCGCGACCACCCCGAGCACCCCGCCAGGCCTGCCACGGCCGACCAAGTCAGCCAGGTGCGCCGCGGTAGCATGACCTGCCGCTCGCTCGAGGCGCCGTGCACGCTGCCCGTCGCCACTCAGGCCATGCCGCCGTTGACCGAGATCACCTGGCCGGTGATGTAGCCGGCCTCGTCGCTGGCGAGAAAGCTCACCAGCGCGGCCACTTCGCCGGCAGTGCCGGCGCGCCCGGCTGGCACCAGCTCGGCGATGCGCTTGGCATCGAACGCGGCGTCGGCCATCGGGCTGGCGATGATGCCCGGCGCCACCACGTTGACGGTGACGCCACGGCTGGCCACCTCGAGCGACAGCGCGCGCGTCGCGCCGTGCAGCGCGCTCTTGGCCGCCGCGTAGTTGACCTGCCCGCGGTTGCCGGTGATCGCCGCCACCGACGAGATGTTGACGATCCGGCCCCAGCGGGTGCGCAGCATCGGCAGCAGCAGCGGCTGCGTGACGCGGAAGAAGCCGTGCAGCGAGAGGTCGATCACGTGGTGCCACTGCTCGGCCTTCAGCGCGGGGAACACGGCGTCGTCGTGTACGCCGGCGTTGTTGACGATGATCTGCACCGCGCCGTCGCGCAGCATCTGCTCGCACGCCGTGCGGGTGGCTGCGTCGTCGCCGAGGTCGAACACGATCGGCTGGGCCCGCCCACCGCTGGCCGCGATGTCCTGCGCGAGCTGCTGGACGGCATCGGGGCGCGCGTGCGCGTGCAGCCAGACGTGGGCGCCCTGCGCGGCCAGTCGTCGCGCGATCGCGCTGCCCAGCGCGCCGCTGGCGCCGGTGACCAGGGCCCGCTTGCCGGCCAGCGTCACGAGGCGCACTCCGGCGGCACCGTCAGCGCGGCGCCGAACACCACTGTGGCGCGGCCGTCGACCAGCAGGCGATCGTGCGCATCGCGCAGTTCGAACGCGTACACCGCCTGCGCATCGCCGCCGGCGAGGCGCTGCGCGCGCACGCGCAACGGGCCCGGCACGTCGTCGAGGCGGCGCACGCGCAAGCGCACGCCGCGTGCGCTGGCCAGGAAGCCCGGTGTCGGGCCCGCCGCGGCCGGTGAACACAGCGCGCCGTGCAGCGCCATCGCCTGCGACGCAAATTCGAGTGCGCTGGCCGCCGGCAACACGCCGTCCAGGCACAGCGGATGCGTCGGGTCGGTGTGGTCGCCGGCCCGGCAGACGATCTGCTCGTCGTCCCACGACAGCAGGCGCTCGAGCAGGCACATCGCGCCGCCGTGCGGGATGCGCGCGGCGATGCCGGCATGGTCCAGCGTGGCCGGTGCGTTCATGGCCGTGCCGTCACCCGCAGT
>DATIFD010000293.1:0-2633 GCA_035455385.1 Burkholderiaceae bacterium | reverse complement strand
TCGGTCGGCGTTGCCCGCAACGTGCCGCGCAAGCGTGCGATGGAGCTCCTGCTCACCGGCGAGCTCATCGACGCGCCGACCGCGAGCGCATGGGGCCTCGTCAACCGCGTCGTGCCCGCGGGCGAGCTCGACGCCGCCGTTGCGGCGCTCGCGCAGACCATCGCGCGCAAGAGCGCGAAGGTGGTTGCGATGGGCAAGCGCGCGTTCTACGCGCAGGTGGAGCAGGGCATGGCGTCCGCGTACGACCTCGCGGGCGAGACGATGGCTTGCAACATGCTCGACGCCGATGCCGCGGAGGGCATCGACGCGTTCCTGGCGAAGCGCCCGCCGCAGTGGCGTGATTAGCGGTCGCGAGCGCTTTCGATCTCTCGCAGCCCGATACGAGGTCTTCCCCCAATAATGTCCCGGTGACCGCCGGGGCATTGACCTGCGTCAACGCGGGCGTTCACCGGGGTGGCTCTAATGCGCAGAGCGCAGGGCGGGCATATGCTGCGCCTCGGGGAACGTTCAATTTGCGGGAGGAGTCATGGTCGATACCACACGAGTCGATTGGAAAGCGATCGACAGCCGGCCGGAGTTCCAGGATCTGCATCGGCGCAAGGTGCGCTTCCTGACCAGCCTGATGGTGATCTCGCTGGTCTTCTATTTCCTGCTGCCGATCGGCGCAGCGTATTTCCAGGACGTGTACAAGATCAAGGTGTGGGGACCGGTCAACGTCGGCCTCGTCTTCGCCCTCCTGCAGTTCGTCGTCGCGTGGGGAATCGCGTGGTATTACGCCCGCCGCGCGAACACGGTATTCGACCCGATGGCTGCGGCCATCGTGAAGGACGCCGAGAAACTCCTGCGAGGTGGCAAATGAGCTCCCGTCGCTTCGTTATCGCTGCCGGCGCCGTCGCCGTCGCGGCCATCGCCACCCCGGCGCTCGCGCAAGGTGCCGTCCACGAGCAGTGGCGCTGGCTCACCTTCGTGGTGTTCGGCGCCATCATCGCGCTCACGATGTACGTCACGTACGTCGCCGCCAAACGGGTCAAGACCACCGCCGACTTCTACGTCGCGGGCGGCGGCGTGTCCGGCCTGCAGAACGGCTGGGCGATCGCGGGCGACTACCTGTCGGCGGCGTCGTTCCTGGGCATCGCGGGCCTGATCTCGCTCTACGGCTACGACGGCTTCATGTATTCGGTGGGCTGGCTCGTCGCGTACATCACCGTGCTGCTGGTGATTGCCGAGCCCTGCCGCAACATCGGTCGCTACACCCTGTCGGACATCCTCGCCTACCGCAACAACCCGAGGGCGACCCGCATCGTGGGCGCGCTGTCGACGATCACCGTGTCCACGTTCTACCTCACCGCGCAGATGGTCGGCGGCGGCGTGCTCGTCAAGACGCTGATCGGCATCGACTACGAGATCTCGGTCATCGTGGTGGGCATCCTGATGCTCGCTTACGTGCTGTTCGGCGGCATGGTGGCCACCACATGGGTGCAGATCATCAAGGCCGTGCTGCTGGTCACGGCCTCGATTCTGCTCGTGATGTTCGTGTGGACGCCGTACGGCTTCTCGCTGCCGGCCTTCCTGCAGGCGGTGGTGGGCGATGCCAAGGTGCAGGCGCAGGTGGCCTCGCTTATCGGTGACGCCGCGAAGAACATGACGCCGGAGCAATTGGGTCAGCGGTTCCTGGAGCCGGGCCTGTACTTCAAGGCGCCGATCGACCAGATCTCGCTCGGGATGGCGCTCGTGTTCGGCACGGCCGGCCTGCCGCACATCCTGATGCGGTTCTTCACGGTGCCGACCGCGCAGGACGCGCGCAAGTCGGTGATCTGGGCGATGGCCATCATCGGCGGCTTCTACGTGCTGACGCTGTTCCTCGGCATGGGCGCCGCGATGAAGGTCGGCGCTGCCAACATCAAGGCGGTGGATGCCGGCGGCAACATGGCCGGTCCGCTGCTTGCGCAATACGTCGGCGGCGGGGCGGACTCGATGCTCGGCAACCTGTTCCTCGCGTTCGTCGCGGCGGTGGCGTTCGCCACGATCGTCGCGGTGGTCGCGGGCCTGGTGCTCGCCGCGGCCTCGGCGATGGCGCACGACCTGTACGTCGGCGTGATCCGCGAGGGCCACGTCACCCAGCAGGAGCAGGTGCGCGCGGCGCGCGTGGCGACCGTCATCGTCGGCGCCATGGCCATCACCATCGGCATCCTGGCCAAGGGCCAGAACGTGGCGCACCTGGTGGCGCTGGCGTTCGCGGTCGCGTCGTCGGCCAACTTCCCGTGCGTGCTGCTGACGCTGTTCTGGAAGCGCTGCAACACCGGGGGCATCGTGGCCGGGATGATCGTGGGCACGCTCTCCGCCATCGGCCTCGTGCTCGTCTCGCCGAACCTGACCTACCCGCTCGCCATCAAGTCGGCGCAGGAAAAGGTCGTCGAGACCCAGTCGGCCGCGCTGACGAAGCTCAATGCAGATCTCGCGGCCGCCACCGAGGCGCCGGCGCAGGACAAGATCAAGGCGGATATCGCCAAGGCCGACAAGGCCAAGGCGGCGGCGGACGCCCGGATCAAGGAGATCGGGAACGACCGCACGTCGATCATGGGGCTCGAGAAGCCCCTGTTCGAGCTGCGCAACCCGGGACTGATCTCGATCCC
>DATIFD010000292.1:0-2586 GCA_035455385.1 Burkholderiaceae bacterium | reverse complement strand
CTCGACGGCCGCCCCGACGAGGCCGGCGGCCTCAGCTACCCGTGCGGCTCGCCGCCCGACAGCGGCCACGGCCGCGAGATCGTCCGCGGCGTGCGCTGGCTGCGCATGCACCTGCCGTGGGCGCTGGCGCACATCAATCTGTATGCGCTGGCCGACGACGGCGGCTGGGCGATGGTCGACACCGGCGCGCAGACGCGCGAGGCGCTGGCCAACTGGACGCGGGCGCTCGCGGCCGAAGACGCGCTGGCCGGCCAGCGCATCACGCGCGTGTTCGTCACCCACATGCACCCCGACCACGTCGGCATGGCCGGCTGGCTGACGCGGCGCTTCGACGCGCGGCTGTGGATGACGCGGCTCGAATACCTGATGTGCCGCTCGCTGGTGGCCGACACCGGCCGCGAGGCGCCCGACGACGCGATCCGCTTCTACAAGCGCGCCGGCTGGAACGACGATGCACTGGAACACTACCGCGTGCGCTTCGGCAGCTTCGGCCGCGTGGTGCACACGCTGCCCGACAGCTTCCGCCGCCTGCACGACGGCGAGCGCTTTCGCATCGGCGCACACGAGTGGCGCGTCATCGTCGGCAACGGCCACTCGCCCGAGCATGCCTGCCTGCATTGCGAGGAGCTGAAGGTGCTGATCTCCGGCGACCAGGTGCTGCCGCGCATCTCGTCGAACGTGTCGGTGTTCCCCACCGAGCCCGACGCCGACCCACTGGCCGACTGGATCGCGTCGATCGCCAAGCTGCGTGCCGCGGTGCCCGACGACGTGCTGGTGCTGCCGTCGCACGGCGAGCCTTTCCGCGGCCTGCATGCGCGGCTCGACCGGCTGGCCTCCGGCCACGAGAAGAGCCTGGCGCGGCTGCGCCGCGCGCTGACCGAACCGAAGCGCGCGATCGACGTCTTCGGCGCGCTGTTCGCGCGCGCGATCGAAGGCCCCGAGCTGCTGGGCATGGCCACCGGCGAGAGCCTGGCGCACCTCAACCACCTGGTGGCGCTGGGCGAAGTGGTGCGCGAGCCCGGGCCCGAAGGCGCGGCGCGTTACTGGCTCAAGGCCGGGCGCATGTAGGCACGGCGTGACCGGCCGCCGCTATCACGAGGCGACGGCCTTCGCCGCCTAGGGAAGTCCCGGCGCGCTGCATCAGCCGCGCGCAGGCATGCTTGGCGCCCGGACGGTGGGGCGCCAGACCCCCGAGGGCGGACGTGACGGCCTTTCTGCAACTGTTGATCTCCGGCGTCTCGCTGGGCTGCATCTACGCGCTCATCGCGCTGGGCTTCGTACTCATCTACAAGGCTACCGAGACGGTCAACTTCGCACAGGGCGAGCTGATGATGCTCGGTGCCTTCGCCGGATTGGCGCTGATGGAGATCGCGCAGCTGCCGTTCATCGTCGCGGCGGTGCTGGCGCTGGCCGCGATGGTGGCGCTCGGCGTGCTGCTGGAGCGGGTGGTGATCCGGCCGATTCTCGGCCAGCCGCAGTTCACGGTGGTGATGCTCACCATCGGCATCGGCTTCATGGCGCGCGGCCTGATGACGATGGTGCCGAACTACGGCTCCGACACGCACGCGCTGCCGGTGCCGTACAAGGGCCAGATCTGGAACCTCGGCGCGCTGGTGATCAGCATCGAGCAGGTCGTGGTGATCGTGGTCACGATGGTGTTGTGCGCGCTGCTGTACGCGATGTTCAGCTTCAGCCGCATCGGCATCGCGATGCAGGCGGCGTCGCAGAACCAGCTGGCCGCCTACTACATGGGCATCCCGGTGCAGCGGCTCAACGGTCTGGTGTGGGGGCTGTCGGCCGGCGTGGCGACGATCGCCGGGCTCCTGCTGGCACCGTTCACGTTCGTGCACGTCAACATGGGCTTCATCGGGCTCAAGGCGTTCCCGGCCGCGGTGGTAGGTGGCTTCGGCAGCCTGCCCGGCGCGATCGTCGGCGGGCTGATCATCGGCGTGATCGAGGCGATGGCGGGGTTCTACCTGCCCGAGGGCTTCAAGGACATCGCCGCTTACGTGGTGGTGCTGGTGATGCTGGTGATCAAGCCTAACGGCCTGTTCGGTGGGTCGACGCGCAAGAAGGTGTGATATGGAGCCCCCACGCTCACTAGCGTTCGCTGCCCCCCGAGGGGGCCCTTGCTGCGGACCGGCAAAGCCGGATCCACGCAAGACCTTGGCTGGCAACGTTGGCTCGCCCAGCGCAAGGCTCTAGCGCATCACCTTCTGACATGCGCTTCCTCTTCAAGACCGACTACGACCAGGACATCCGGCTGGTCAAGCACGGCGGCCAGGCGTTCTGGTACGGGCTGCTGATGGTGGTGCTGCTGATCGCACCGTGGGGCGTGGGCGACTACTGGATGACGCAGCTGTCGTTCATCCTGATCTACTCGATCGCGGGCCTCGGGCTGATGGTGCTCGCCGGCTTCACCGGCCTGGCCTCGCTCGGCCACGCCGCGTTCCTCGGCGTGGGTGCCTACACGCAGGCCTATCTGCTGAGCCACGGCTGGCCGTTCGTGTTCGCGCTCCCCGCAGCGGCGGCGCTGGCGGCGCTGGTGGGCGTGGTGGTCGGGCTGCCGGCGCTGCGCGTCAAGGG
>DATIFD010000291.1:0-7787 GCA_035455385.1 Burkholderiaceae bacterium | reverse complement strand
GCACGCCGGTGAGCAGCCCGTTGTGCCAGAAGCCGCCGTCGCCGACGATGGCCAGCGTGCGCCGCGCCATCACCGGCGACACGCCGGCGCGGCTGGCCAGGCTCATGCCGTAGCCGAGGATCGAGTGCCCGAAGCCGAACGGTTCGAAGGTGCCGAACGCGTGGCAGCCGATGTCGGCCGCGATGTGCACGCGCCCCACCTCCTGCTGCGCCAGCTTGAGCGCGGCGAACACCGGCCGTTCGGGGCAGCCGATGCAGAAGCCCGGTGGCCGCGGCGGCAGCGGCGCGCTCAGGGCCTTGGCCGCCGCCTCGCGTCGCGTGCGGATGCCGTCGAGCCACGCCAGGGTCTCGGCCACCGCATGCTGCGGCAGATAGCGCTGCACGAAGGCGAGCAACCCTTGCGCCATCACTTCGACCGAGTATTCGCCGGCGGCCGGCAGCAGGTCCTTGCCGTGCAGCGGGGTGTCGAGGTCGCGGCGGCGCAGCAGCGTGGCCACTTCCTGCTCGATGTACTCGGGCTGACCTTCCTCCAACAGCAGCACCGCGCGCTTGCCGGCGCAGAAAGCGGCAACTTCTTCGGGCACCAGCGGGTAGGTGACGTTCAGCACCAGCACCGGAATGTCGACGCTGCCGAACGCGTCGGCCAGACCGAGCCGCTGCAGTGCACCGACCAGCGCGTTGGCGAGCCCACCCTGCACGATGAGCCCGAGGTCGCCGTGCGCGCCCGGCCAGTGCTCGTTGAGCTGGTGCTCGACGATGTAGCGCCGCGCCGCCGGAATGCGCTGCTCGCCCTTGAGCTTCTCCTGGCGGAAGGTCACCGGCGGGTGCGCCAGCCGCATGTAGTCGAACGGCGCGGGCTCCTCCTGCAGCGCGCGCGTCGACAGCTTCGGCGCCACGTTGTCCTTGCACTCGAAGTGGCCGCGCACGTGGCAGGCGCGGATGCGCAGCTCGAGGATCGCCGGCATGTTGGACGCCTCGGACATCGCGAACGCGTGCTCGACCAGGTCGACCATGGCGCCCAAGTCGGGCCGCGGATCGAGCAGCAGCATCGTGCTCTTCAGCGCGAACGCATGGGTGCGCTCCTGGATCACCGACGCGCCTTCGCCGTAGTCCTCGCCGACGACGATCAGCGCGCCGCCGGTGACGCCGGGCGAGCTCAGGTTCGACAGTGCGTCGCTCGCCACGTTGGTTCCGACGATCGACTTCCACGTCACCGCGCCGCGCAGCGGGTAGTGGATCGACGCGCCGAGCATCGCGGCGGCAGACGCCTCGTTCGAGCACGCCTCGACGTGCACGCCGAGCTCGTCGAGGTACGGCCGCGCCTGCACCATCACGTCGAGCAGGTGCGACACCGGCGCGCCCTGGTAGCCGCCGACGTACGATACGCCCGACTGCAGCAGCGCCTTGGTCACCGCGAGGATGCCCTCGCCGTGGAAGGTGGCGCCGGAGCCCAACCGCAGGCGCTCGACCTCTTGCGTGAATTGCACTTCCATCGTCGTCGCAGCGCCTCGAGGGCGGCCGTCGCCCGGCCACCTGGCCGATGCGCATTGTCTCGCGGCGCGCATCGACGCGCCGCCAGGGTCATGCCGGGGGCGAGTCGACGGCCAGCGAGCGCTGCACGGCCTCGAGTGCCCGCTGACGCACCGCGTCGTCGATCATGCGTGCCGGCTTGTCGCGCACCACCCGTTTGCGCGCCGGCGCACGCACCGGTTGCACCGCCGGCGTGTCCGGCCAGTAAGCGGCAACCACCCCGTCGCCCCGTGCGTCGGCCGGGACGCCCGGCGCCAGGCCGGGCCGAGGCACCGCCGCCGCCAGCAGCGCCAGCGCGGCAGTGGCGGCGGTGGGCAGCATGCGCCAGCCACCGGTGCGCGGTGGCGCCGGCCGCACGACGACCTGGCGAACCGGCGCCAGATCGGCGAACCCCGCATGCTCGCCGGCGCGCAGCAACGGCCGCGCCGGCGCGAGCTCTTCGGGCGTGCCCAGCAGGCCCAGCCGCGCCACCGCCCGGCCGGCGCGCGGATGCCCGGTCAGCACCGTGAGCGGCACCGCGAGCGACAGCGGCAGCAGCATCGGCGCCAGCGCCCACGTGCCCGCGCGCCGCACCAGGCCCCAGCCGAGCAGCAGCGGCAGCAGCGCCAACGCACCCGCACGACGCGTCGCATCGAGCCAGCCGAGCGCACGCTCGCCGCGCGGCGGCGACTTCCACTCGAGCTTGAGCCCGGTGAGCGCGCCCAGCACGAACACGGTGTGTGCGAGCATGCGCAGTGGCGCCTGCAGCGTCGACAACAGCAACTCGAGCAGCGCACCGGCCGTGAGGCGGTGCACGCCGCCGAACGCGCGCGCCTCGCCCAGCGCGACGACCGCAGCCACGCCGAGCGCGCGCGGCAGCAGCAGCAGGCCGAGGGTGAGCAGCCAAAGCGGCGCATCGCCACCGCTCGGCCCACCACCGACCAGGCCGAGCACGACGAACAGCAGCCACAGCGGCGCCACCGCGTATGACAGCGCACCGACCGCGAACATCGTGCGGTGCGCCGCGCGCCAGCCGGGCTCGGCGATCAAGCGGGCGTTCTGCAGGTTGCCCTGGCACCAGCGACGGTCGCGCTGCAGTTCGTCGAGCAGGTTCGACGGGCTGCATTCCCAGCTGCCGTCGAGCTGCGGCGCGAGCCACACCTCGTAGCCGGCGCGGCCCATCAGCGCCGCCTCGACGAAGTCGTGCGACAGGATCTCTCCGGCCAGCGCGCCGCGCCCGGGCAAGCGCGCCAGGCCGCAGTGGCGCATGAACGGTTCGACGCGAAGGATCGCGTTGTGGCCCCAGTAGTGCGCATCGCCGAGTTGCCACCACGCCATGCCGAGCGCGAACAGCCGCCCGCTGACGCGGCTGGCGAACTGCTGCGCGCGCGCGTGCAGCGTGGCCGGGCGTGCGATCTGCGGCAGCGTCTGGATGATGCCCGCCGACGGATGCGTCTCCATCAAGCGCACCAGCTCGACCACCGTGTCGCCGCTCATCGTGCTGTCGGCATCGAGCACCACCATGTAGCGATAGCGGCGCCCCCAGCGGCGGCAGAAGTCGGCGACATTGCCGGCCTTGCGCTTGCTGCGTCGCCGGCGCCGCCGGTAGAACAGCCCAGCGCCCTCGCCCGCCGGCTCGCCGAGCATCGCGCGCAAGCGTTGCCAGGCGCGCACCTCGGCTTCGGCCAGCAGCAGGTCGCTGGTGTCGGACAGCACGAACACGTCGAACAGCTGCATCGCGCCGGTCGCGGCCAGCGACTCGCAAGTGGCGCGCAGGCCGGCGAAGACTTCGACGATGTCCTCGTTGCAGATCGGCATCACGATCGCCGTGCGAGCGCCGGTGCTGATCGGCGCGCGCGCGGCCGCCAGTCGGGGCGCGTTCGGATCGCCGCGCCACAGCGCCCACGCGCCGATGCACGCGGTGGCGCAGCCGACGCCGACCCATGCGAACAGCAGCGTCATCAACACGGTGGCGGCCCACCACAGCGCGTCGTGCTCGGCGGCGCCGTCGCCGACGCGCACCGCCAGCGCGGCACCGGTCATGGCCAGCACCAGCGCGATCAACACGCGGCGGCGGTGCACCGCCACGCGATGCCAGGCGCGCGCCGGCCCTCGCGGCCAGCGCCGGCCCGGCCAGAGCGCGAACAGCAGCCCGCGCCAGAAGCCGAACCAGCGCGCGGGCGTGACCGCGCCGCGCAGCAGCGGCGGTGCGCTGCGCGCGCGCTCAGAGGGGGTGTGGGCCTCGGTGTTCATGGGTGATCATTCTTCGGGGGCCAGGGCGTACGACCAGGTTTCCGACAGCGTGCGCTCGCCGCTGCGCAGGAACGCGCGCAACTCCACCGGCTGCCTCGCGTCGATGCGCTCGAAGTCCAGCGTGACACGCCAGCCGCCGGTCACCGCGTTGCGGTGCGCGATCGCGCGCAGGTTTCGCACGTTGGCGTTGCCACCGGCCACCGCATCGACCGCGCCGTCGACAAGGCCGTCGAGCGCAGGCCCGACGAAGTCGACGTGGTACTGCAAGTGTGCCGCTGCAATCGGGCCCTCGCGATAGCCATGGCCGCGGCGGCTCTGCACCACGCGTGCCGCGGCTGGCATCGGCTGGCTGTCGGACACCGTCATGCGCCACGCGAACTCGAACGGCTGCCCGGGCCGCGGCGTGCGCTCGGGCACCCAGTAGGCGCCGATGTTGTCGTGCGTCTCGTTCGGCGTGTGGAACTGCAGCAGCTCGACGCGCCCCGCGCCCCAGTCGCCCAGCGGCTCGATCCACGCGCTCGGGCGCAGCTCGTAGCGGGCTTCGAGGTCCTGATAGCTGGCAAAGCCGCGGTCGCGCTGCATCAGCCCGTAGCCGCGCAGCTGCGGCATCGCGAAGCTGGTGACGAAGACTCCGCGCGGGTTGGCGAGCGGCCGCCAGATCCACTCGCCGCTGCCGGCGGCGATCTGCAGGCCGTCGGAGTCGTGCACCTCGGGGCGGTAGTCGCCGGCGGTGGGCTGGTTCTCGCCGGCGAGGAACATGCTGGTCAGCGGTGCCAGCCCCAGCCGCGCCACTGGCTCGCGCAACGTCAGGCGGGCGCGCACGTCGATCGTCGCCGTCGCGCCCGGGCGCAGCACGAAGCCGTAGGCCCCGGTGACGCGCGGCGATTCGAGCAGCGCAAAGAAGCGCACGTCGGTGTCACCCGGCTGCGGCCGCACGAACCAGAAGGTGGTGAACGCCGGAAACTCCTCGGCCGCGGCACCGACGGTGTCGACCGCCAGGCCGCGCGCCGACAGGCCGTAGGCCAGTCCCTGCGGCGCCATGCGGAAGTAGCTGGCGCCGAGGAACGCCACCACCTCCTCGCTCTGCCGGCGCGGCTGCTCGACCCAGCGATGGATGCGCACGCCCGCGGCGCCGGCCGGTGCACCGCCTTCGAACGCGTTGGCCGGCACGCGCAGCGGCCGCACGTCGCTGCCCGCCACCTCGTAGAGCGTCAGCGCCCGCGTGAACGTGCGGCCAAGCGCGAAGTACTGCAGCTCGAAGGGCGTGCCGCCGCCGCGCCACGTCGATTGCTCCGGGCGAAAGCGCTGCTGTCGATACGCGTCGTAACTCTGTGAAGCCAACGCCGGGTCGGCCGGCGGCGGCCGGCGGTAGGGAGCAGCGGCCACGCGGTCGGCCTCGCGCGCGACATCGTCGAAGCCGAATGCAGCAGCGCCCCGGGCGATGGCCAGCAGGCCAGGCAGCAACAGGACAGCGGCGTGCCGTGCACCGTGACGGAGAAACCTGCGCATCAGCGGGGGACTATGGCGCCGCGGAGAGGCGCTTCAAGCCGGGGGACGAACTCATTGGCAACCGATTGCAGCCGCACGGCGGAGGTGGACACGGTGAACGTGAACGCTTGGTACCGGTCGAGCGCCGACAAGCCGCCGCGCGCCAGGGCGGTGTGCCCAATCGCGCGGACGGCGGCCGCCGGCCGCGTCGCCTCAAGCAGGTGCCGTGCCAGGGCCGGTGTCGAGGCCGGAACCAGGGCACAGCACGCCCTGCAATGCGGGCCGCACGAACAGGTCGGCCGCGCTATCGGCATTGACCGACGGCACCCACCGCTGCAGCTCGGCGGCGGCGTTGATCGCAGCGATCGACGCCCGCGCGGCGATGTGCGGGTCGAGCGGCCGGATCGAGCCGTCGATCATGCCGTCGACCACCACGCTGGTCATGCGCTCGGTGAGCCGCAACTGCGTGCGCCGCACGTGGTCGCGCTGCGCCTGGTCGGGCAGCGCGCTGACCGCGGTGGCGCGCAGCAGCGGCCCCTCGGCAGACAACTGGTAGCGCACCAGCGCACGCGCCGCCGCGCAGGCACGGCTCCAGCCGCTGCCGGGGCCGTCTTCGGCCAGGCTGAGCGCGCGCCGCACCACCGCGAACGTGCGATCGAAACACTCGGCGATCAGGTCGTGCTTGTTGTCGTTGTGGTGATAGAAGGATCCCTTGGTGACGTTGATGCGCGCCGAGATCTTGTCGACCGACGCGCCGCGGTAGCCCTGCTCGTTCACCAGTGCGGTGGCCGCGCGCAGAAACGCCTCGCTGGTGCCGCCGTTGTCGGCGCCGAGCTTCCAGTGGGCTTCGGCGTCGGTGCCCCGCCACGGCGAGCCCGCCGCCGGCATGCCGTGCAGCACGATGTCGGCCAGCCGCTGCGCCACGCGCGGGTACTCGTCGACCTCGTAGTGGCCGATCCACTGGCGCAGGTTGTGCGCCGCCGACAGCACGATGTGGCCGCGCGCGTTGAGGTCGTCGCGCGTCAGGGACGCGGGCCCCTTCAGCAGGCTGCGCACGTGGCGGAACATGTCGGTGTAGGCGCTGAACACCTGCTCGGCGTGCGGATTCGGCAGCGCGCGGATGTCGTTGAAGTTGACGATCGGCACGTGGCCGCCGAGCTCGATGTCGGCGAGCAGCCGCGCCAGCTGCGCATAGAACGTGGCGATGCGCGCAGCGGGCGTCGGCTGCTTCGCGGCGCCGGCGGCCAGCGCGTCGAAGACGGCGATCGTGCGCAGGAAGCACGCGGTCGCCAGGTCTTCCTTCTTGCGGTAGTAGTACGTGACGCTGTTGGTGACCAGGCCGACGCTGGTCGCGATGTCCGACAGCGTGGCGCCCTTGACGCCGCGCTGGTTGAACAGCACCGCGGCCGCGTCGAGCACGCGCTCGCGCTTTTCCTGGTAGCGCGCGGTCGACGCCGACACGGAGCTCGTCGACGCGCTGCTCGCCGGTTCGCCTGCGGGGGCCTGCGACGCTGCCGCACGCGGCGCGGGATGCCGACGGCGCGCGGTGGGCCGGGGGATCGCGCTCATCGCGGCGCCGGCCAGGTCTGCAGCAGCGCACGCAGCGCGCTCACCAGCGCCAGCGGCTGATCGACCATCACGTGGTGGCGCGCCGCCGGGATCTCGACGCGCGGTGCCGCGGGGCCGGCGAGTTCGCCCATGTAGCGTGCGACCGGCGGCGTGACGAGCGCCGACTCCGCACCCCAGCCGATGGCCACCGGGCAAGCGGCTTCGCTGAGCGCGAGCGCGGCATTGCCCGGCCCCACCGGTGCCACCCTGGGGTCGAACCGCCAGGTCCATGCCGTGCCGCCGTCGGGCGAGGCCACCGGCTTAAGCGACGTGCGCGCGATGTGGTCGGCGATGTACAGGTTGTCGCACGGCTGCTCGGGCGCGAAGCGAAAGCGCGCCAGCGCGGCAGCGTGGCTCGGGTACAGCCGGGTCGGCCGCTGCGCGATCGCCTGTCGCAATCCCGGCCGGGCACGCGAGCGGCGCTGCTCGCGCGACATCAGCGGCGCATCGAGGATGAACACGCCGGCCAGCCGCGCACCGTGCTGCTGCGCGCACAGCAACGACACGAAGCCGCCGAACGAGTGGCCGACCACGAGCGGCGGTCGCGACGCGTCGTCCAGCAGGCCGCTTGCCTGCGCGACGGCCATCGCCTCGTCGGCCATCGTCTGTGCGGAGTACGCGTCGCGCCAGTCGGAGCCGCCCATGCCGGAGAACGACAACGCGACCACACGATGCGTGCCTGCGAAGAACGGGGCGATGAAGCTCCACCAGCGCGCGTGCGCCATCTTGCCGTGCAGCAGCAGCAGGCCCTGCGCCGTGCGCGGCCCCCAGGCCAGCGTCTCGATGCGCGCGCCACGCACCGCGGGCCAGCTGCACTCGGGCTCGTGCGCCAGCGCATCGGCGAACCAGCGCGGCTGCGGTGGCACCGCGCCGTGCAGTGCCGCCAGCGGCGGCGGGATGGCCCCAGCGTCGCCCCGCGGCGCCGACGCC
>DATIFD010000290.1:0-3113 GCA_035455385.1 Burkholderiaceae bacterium | reverse complement strand
TCATCGCGCGTCACCGGCGTGCGGCACCCGGCCGATCGCAATCGGCGGCAGGTCGGCCTCCTCCAGCTCGGGCTTGGCGGCCACGCCGCGCAGGAACGCGATGCGGCGCACTACCTCGCTCAGGCACTGCAGCGCCAGCAGCGCCATGCTCAGCGGCATCGCGGCGACGATCGGCCACACCGGCAGCCCGCCGGCGTTGACATAGATCTCGCCGCTGCTGAAGCGGCGGACGAACAGCTCGGCCGAGAGCACGCCGATCACCGCCGTCATCGGCAGCGCGCACAGCGCGAGCGCCGCCAGGTCGATCCAGGCGCGCGTGCGCGCGCTGCAACGGCTCGACCACACGTCGACGCGCACGTGCTCGTTGACCAGCAGCACGTAGCCGGCGCAGCCGAGCGACGCCACCGCGAACAGGTGCCACTGGATCTCGAGCCACGCGTTCGAGCTGACACCGAAGAACTTGCGGGACACCGCATTGGCCGCGCTGACCGCGATCGCGCCCGCGATCGGCCAGGCCATCGCGCGACCGATGCGCCGATTGAGGGCGTCGATCTTCTGCGCCGCGCGCATCAGCAGCTTCATCGGACCTCCGACGCCCAGAACGGGAGGCGCCATGATAGGCAACGGCATCGCAGCGCGTCGGCGATCAGCGGGCAATCCCGCGCCGCCGATCAGGGCGCGGTCGCGCGTGCGACACGCCGCGGTTCGCCCGGCCGGCACAATGCGCCGCCATGGGCACCCTCTACCTCGTCCGCCACGGCCAGGCCTCGTTCGGCAGCGACGACTACGACCGCCTGAGCGAACTGGGCGCGCGGCAGTGCGAGCGGCTCGGTGGGTACTTTCGCGCCAAGGGCGTCGCCTTCGACGGCGTGATCACCGGCACGCTGAAGCGGCACGCGCAGTCGCACGAGGCGCTGGCGCGCGGCCTGCAGGCCGGGCACGAGGCGCTCGCGATGCCCGGCCTGAACGAGTACGACAGCGAGGCGATCGTGCGCGCGATCCATCCGCAGCCGCTGCCGCGCGCGCGCAGCGCCGACGAGGTGCGCCAGCACTTCCGCCTGCTGCGCGACGGGCTGATCGCCTGGATGGAGGGCCGCACGCAGCCGCAAGGGATGCCGCGCTTCGCCGACTTCCAGGCCGGCGTCGTGGCCGCGCTCGACCACGTGCGCACCCGCCACGATGGCGACGTGCTGATCGTCTCCAGCGGCGGACCGATCGCTACCGCTGTGGCGCACGTGCTCGGCGCGCCGCCGCAGGCGATGGTGGAGCTCAACCTGCGCATGCGCAACAGCGCGCTCACCGAGTTCGCGTTCACGCCGAAGCGCCACGCGCTGGTCACCTTCAACACGCTGCCGCACCTCGAAGGCGTCGACGCGAGCTGGGTCACCCACACGTGACCTCCACGCAATAACGAGGTCGCAGCGGACATCGCCTGCGGTCGTGACTGCGTTGCCCGCGCGAGATGCAATCGCCGCGCCGCCTGCTCCGTAGATCGCTTTGGCCTCGCAGCCCGCGCGGCCCCGACCGGCTGCATCGGTGGTGTCCGGTTGCGTTTGCTCACCGTGAACGGAGTTCTTCATGCGTTGCTTTTCCGTCCCACTCGCCACCGCCGCGCTCGCGTTGTCCGCCGCGGCTTTCGCCCATTCCGAGTCCGACAGCCTGGTCAGCTTCGAGGGAGCGATCGCCGTCGACCCGCTTACTGCATCCAACGGGGTCGATGCACTCAACGTCGTGCGCGGCGTCAATCCGGGCGGCCGTGCCTGGACGATCCGCAGGTTCAGCGCCACCGTCAGCCGCGACGGCCTCGTCAGCGCGCGCGCGGGCGGTCTCTTGCTGTCCAGCGGCGACGTGATCGGCACCCGCGCCGGCATCGCACAGGTCGCGGTCACGCTGTTCTGCGGGCCGGCCGACAACACCGCCACCGCCTTCAGCTCGGCGCCGGCCGCCTTCGACACCGCCGGCAACTTTCACCTCAGCGGCGCGCTGACCCAGGACGGCGTCAACCGCGCCGTGCTGCCGGCGACCTGCGACAACCCGGCGCTGTTGGTGCGCGCGGTCGGGGCCAGCGGCACGCCCGGCGCCTGGCTGGCCGCCGGCATCCCCGACACCGACCGCCGCGACTGACGCGGTTCGACAGCGCCTTCGTGTGAAGGCAGCGCCCGCTCAGGCAGGCTCCCGGTGCGGCAGACGCAGGCTGCGCACCGCGGGCTTCGGGGGCATCAACCCTGCCGAGCGCAGCCGTTGCGTGTCAGCCCGGGTGCCTGCGCAGCAGCCGGGCGAAGTCGTCCGCCGCGACCGGCCGGCTGAAGTAGAAGCCCTGCATCTGGTCGCAGGCGCGCTCGCGCAGGAAATCCTGCTGTTCGCGCGTCTCGACGCCCTCGGCCACCACCGTCAGGCTGAGCGTCTTGCCCATCGCGATGATCGCCTCGGCGATCGCCTTGTCCTCGCTGTCGCTCGGCAGCTCGCGGATGAACGAGCGGTCGACCTTCAGCGTGTCGATCGGAAAACGCTTGAGCTGCGCCAGCGACGAGTAGCCGGTGCCGAAGTCGTCGATCGCCAGCCGCACGCCCAGGTCCTTCAGCGCACTGAGCACCTCGAGCGCGCGCTCGACGTTGTGCATCACCGAGCTCTCGGTGACCTCGAGCTCCAGCAGGTCCGGCTGCAGCCCCGTCTCGGCGAGCACGTCGCGCACCGCGGCGACGAGCTCGGGATCGCCGAGCTGGCGCGGCGACAGGTTGACCGACACGCGCACCGGCGGCAGCCCGTCGTGCTGCCAGGCCATGCACTGCGCACACGCGGTGCGCAGCACCCACTTGCCGATCGCCAGGATCAGCCCGGTCTCCTCGGCCAACGGGATGAACTGTGCCGGCGGCACCAGACCGAATTCGGGGTGGAACCAGCGCATCAGGGTCTCGACGGAGACGATGCGGCCGGTCTCAACATTCACTCTGGGCTGATAGCAAAGGGAAAACTCCCGCTTTCTCTCCAGCGCCGTGCGCAAGGCGTTCTCCAGCACCATCCTTTCAAAGGCCCGCGCATTCATGTCGGGCATATAGAGCTGATACCTGTTCCTCCCCTCCTTTTTGGCCCGGTACATGGCCATGTCGGCTTTT
>DATIFD010000289.1:0-4657 GCA_035455385.1 Burkholderiaceae bacterium | reverse complement strand
CACCACGGCGGCCGGGGCGCGCAAGCCCAGCGAACGCTCGGTGCGCGCGGTGCGCGTCAGCGACGCCAGGCTGTTCAGCGGCCTGACGATGTCGTGTTCGATCCGGCGCGACAGCCGCGACACCCACCAGCCGATCACCGCCATGCAGCCGGCCACCGCCGCCACCACCTTGATCAGGTACAGCACGTAGACGCCACCGTTGCCCTGCACCACCACCTGGCCGAACTCGGCGCCCTGGTGGGTCACCGGCGCCCTGGCCTGCAGCGGGAACAACAGCGTGCCGGCGCGCGCGAGCGTCCCGTCGACCCCGGCGTCGCCATCGCGCACGTAGCGCGCCAGCGTGGACCCGTTGCGACGCACGATCTCGGCCCTCAACAGCCCCTCCTGGGCGGCGATCAGCGAGACCGCCTCGACCGCCGACGCCGGGTCGTTGAAGACGGTCGCCGCCTCGGCGGTGTAGGCGATCGAGCGCGCCACGAGCTGCAGGTTTTGCTCGACGACCGTGCGCAGCGTCAACAGCGACACCATGGTCAGCACGATGCCGGCGGCGATCACCGCGGCCAGGCCCAGCCGCACGTGCGCGGCGCGCAGTGCCTGCAGCAGCGGCTGGCGCACCGGGCTCATTGCGAGCTCCCCGTCGTCTGGCGGGCGATGCGCAGCACCCGCGGGTTGACCTTGAGTCCGCTGCGCGCCACCGCATCGAGGTTGACGCCGAACGCCGCGGCCGGCGCGCCGGACTGCAGGCAGAACATGCCGCCATCGGTGCAGAACTCCGGCCCCTCGCCGATCATCAGCAGCGGCCGGCCGATGGCCTTCTGCAGCAGCCGGCGCGAAGCCCCACCGGCCAGCGTGCCGACGTAGATGGCATCGCACTCGTCCAGTGCGCGGTCGACGTCGTCCGCCGCACGCACCGGCACGCTCAACTGCGCCGACCCGAGATCGGCGCTGGTCAGCAGCTCGTCGACGCCGCGACCGTGCCCGAGCGTGCACAACCGGATCGAGCGCGTCTCTGCGGGCCAGCGGGTGTAGCTCACGATGCCCGCAACCACGGTGGCCACCGCGGAACGACCCGGTTCGGCCGCGGCCGCATCGCCGGGCACTGCCGGGTCGCCGGCTTCGGCACCCGCCGCCGCAATCATCACCAGCCACGCCGCCACGACGCGATGCAGCGCACGGCGGCAGCGGGGCCGCTGTGCCGGTCGAAGGCGACGCGTTCGCGAGAGGGGCATGCAGTTCGCGCCGGCGCAGGTGCCCCGCGACGGCGCGCGGGCACCTGGGCTCGACGCACAGGTTCTTCTTCGGCCGAAGTATTGGCGCGTGCGCGCCGTCGACCCACGGTGGACCCGGGCGCAGCCATCGAGGTCGTGTCGTAGTTCTCGGGCGCATGTCGCGGATCCCCCGCACGTACCACTGGCGCGAGAATCGCCGCCATGCCGACACGACCTGCATCCACGCCGCCTCGGCGCTGGCTGGCCCGCGCGGTGCTGACCGGCCTGGCCGCGCTGGGGGGCTGCGCCACCTCGCCACCGATACCCCCTGTGGCTGCGCCAACCCCATCGGCCGCGCCAACCCCATCGGCCGCGCCAGCCTCGCCGGCTGCACCCTCATCGGCCTCACCCTCATCGGCCTCACCCTCATCGGCCTCGCCTCCAGAGGCCGCTGCCGCTGCACCGCAGCCGCCGACCTCAGAGGCGGCGCCCACCGAGGCCGTGGCGCCCGAGGCGCCCGTGGCCGCGGCGAGTGCCCCGTCGCAGCCGGGCGCCGAGGTGACGCTCGAGCAGAGATTCGCGGACTGGGTGGCCGCCTTTCGCGCAGGCGCGCAGGCCCAGGGAATCGACGAGTCCACGCTGAACGCGGCATTCGACGGCGTGCGCTATCTGCCGCGGGTGGCGGAGCTCGATCGCGCGCAGCCCGAGTTCATGCGCACGGTCTGGGACTATCTCGACGGCGCGGTGTCGTCGCAGCGCGTCGCGCGCGGGCGCGACAAGCTGCGGCAGGTGCGCGGGGAGGCGTACGCGGCCGCCGCGCACTACGGCGTGCCACCGGCGATCCTGGTGGCGATCTGGGGCATCGAGACCAACTACGGCGCCTACATCGGCAACACGCCGACCATCGATGCTCTGGCCACGCTCGGCTTCGACGGCCGGCGCGAGGCGTGGGCGCGCGCCGAGCTGATGTCGGCTCTGAAGATCCTGCAAAGCGGCGACATCGGCCGCGTGCGGATGATCGGCTCGTGGGCCGGCGCGATGGGTCAGACGCAGTTCACGCCGTCGAGCTTTCTCGCGTACGCCGTCGACGCCGACGGCGACGGCAGGCGCGACATCTGGGGCAGCGTGGACGACGTGATGGCTTCCACGGCCAACCACCTGGTGAGTTCGGGCTGGCGTGCGGGCGAGGCCTGGGGCGTCGAGGTGCAACTGCCGCCCGGCTTCGATGTCGGCCGCGCCGACCCGCAGACGCGGCAGTCCGGCGCGCAGTGGGGCGCCGAGGGCGTGCGCGCGATCGACGGTTCGGCGCTGCCGGAGTTCGCCGACGGCGCGATCCTGTTGCCCGCGGGCGCACGCGGTCCGGCCTTTCTGGTCGGGCCGAACTTTCGCGCCCTCCTCGGCTACAACAATTCCACCAGTTACGCGCTCGCGGTGGGCCTGCTGGCGCTGCGGATCGAAGGTGGGCCCGGCGTGCAGTCGCCGTGGCCGCGCGATCTGGCTGCGCTGTCGCGCAGCCAGGTGGAGGCGCTGCAGACGGCGCTCAATGCGCGCGGCTTCGACAGCGGCATCCCGGACGGCGTGGTCGGCCCCGCGACCCGCGACGCGCTGCGCCGCTACCAGCGCAGCGTCGGCGTGCCGGCCGACGGCTACCCGACGCTCGAGTTGCTGCAGGGCCTGCAGGCGCCCTGAACCATAGGGCTCACTACGGCGCCGGCTGCCGCACCGTGCTCGCCCGGAAGTCCTGGGTCAGGTGATACACCAGCGTCGGCACCATCTCCTCGCGCGGGTTGCCGCTGCGCACGCCGCCGCTGACGCCCTGCTCGGCCGAGACGTTGACCTTGCTCAGCGCGCGACGCGCCCACGCCGAGCTGCTCCACACGCTCGCACCGCTGCGCGTCTCGACCAGCCTCCCGCTGATGTCGCCGCGCACCTCGACACGCACGCCGCCTTCGAGGCGGGACAGGTCGGTCACCTTGACGTCGGTCTTCGGCTCTGAATACGTGAGGGCGCCGACGAAGATCGCATCGACGCCGTACTTCTCGCCGATGCGGCGCAGCGTCGGCGCGTCGAGCTGCCGGCCGCCAACCGACGCCAGCAGCGCGTCGCGACCTCCGAGCTCGACGATGCGCGTGCCCGGCTGCGCGGCATGGATGTGCGACTCGAACTCGCGCGTCGTCTGCGCGTTGATCGCCGGGTAGGCGTTGGAGTCGAACTCCACCAGCCCGAGCGTGCCGTAGCCTTGCAGCGGCATGCGCGGCGGCACCGACACCAGCACGGTGTTGGACGAGCAGCCGACGGCGACCAGCGACGACAACCACAGCGCGATACCGAACAATCTGTGCATCGACGACCCCAAGGCATAGCGGCGGCCGCATTCTTGTGCCGCGCGGTGGCTCACGCATGCCCGCAGCCGCCGCGACCGCTGGCCTTTCGTGAAATCCGACGCCAAGGCGCGTCACGCGCCGGCGAGTCGGGGCCTCGCCGATAATCCGCCGCACGACACACGCACGACATGACGCATCTGACGGGCGACGAAATCGCGCAATACCGCTCCGAAGGCTGGGTCGTGCCGCGCTTCGCGCTGCCCGCCGAGCGCGTGGCCGCGCTGCGCGACGCGCTCGAGCAGTTGCTGCGCGACAACCCCGGCGTGCGGCCGGAGAAGCTGGTGTCGGCGCACATCGACGGCGACAACGGCGAGGGTGTGCGCGGCAGCCGGCACTTCCTCGATCTGGCGCGCGACCCCGAGATCGTCGACCTCGTCGCGGGCGTGATCGGCGACGACGTGATCCTGTGGGGCTGCCACGTGTTCTGCAAGCCGGCGCACGAAGGCTACGAGACGCCCTGGCATCAGGACGGCCACTACTGGCCGATCCGCCCCCTGGCCACCTGCACCGCATGGGTGGCGCTGGAACCCTCCACCGCCGCGAACGGCTGCCTGCGGGTGATTCCACGCTCGCACCGCGACCGAGTGCTGCACGAGCACCTGTACGAAGAACGCACCGACCTCACACTGAACCAGCGCATGGCCGACGGCACCTTCGACGAGGCGCAGGCGGTCGACATCGAGCTGCAGCCGGGGCAGATGTCGCTGCACGACGTGTACATGATCCACGGCGCGCGCGCCAACACCTCGGGGCAGCGGCGCACCGGCGTCGCGCTGCGCTACATGCCGTCGACGTCCGTGTTCGAGCGCCACCTGCGGCCGGTGGAAGGCAGATCGGGCCTCGCGGTCGATTTCGGCCGCCGGCCGCTGTGGCTGCTCAAAGGCGTCGACCGCAGCGGCCGCAACGATTTCGAGATCGGGCACCGGCGCGCGCGTTGAACCGATCGACGGCGCGCTGCAACGCAGCCTCAGCGGCTGGTCGCACGTGGCGCGTGGTCGCCCACGAGCGATGCCATCGCGCACCCCGCGAAAGGACACTCCAATGCAAGCCTACTTCACTGGCCGC
>DATIFD010000288.1:0-2717 GCA_035455385.1 Burkholderiaceae bacterium | reverse complement strand
TCGCTGCTGCCGCTGGTGGGGCTGGCCAGCGTCGTGCTTTGGGCCGAGGAGCTGCGCAAGCTGCTGGCGCGCCGGCTCGACGCGCGCGCGATGCGCACGGGGCCTGCCGCGCATGCATGAGGGTCCGTGCCCGAAACGACGACGGGTGCTCTAATCACGCGCCTGCAATGGAGCACTGCCGATGGCCTACATGCTGTTGATCGTCGAACCACCCGAACAGCGCGGCACGCGCACGCTCGAGCAGGGGCAGCAGGCCTACGCACGCATGCAGCGCTTTGCCGACGAACTGAAGGCGCAAGGGCTGCTGCTCGGCGTCGAATCGCTCGCCTCGCTGAATCAGGCCTCGCGCGTGCAGGTGCGAGACGGCCGTGCACGCGTCGTCGACGGCCCGTTCGCCGAGGCCAAGGAGATGGTCGGCGGCTTCTTCCTGGTCGACTGCGTCACGCGCGACGAGGCCTTGGCGATCGCCGCGCGCTGCCCGGCCGCCGAATGGTGCACGGTCGAGGTGCGCCCGCTGGCGCCCTGCTACGACGACAGCAACCACGTGTGAGAGGGGCCCAGCCGAAGCGGCATGACCGATGAGCCCTGTCGATGGGCGCCCCCCTCGTTCGTCGTGTGCATGACGGCCCGGATCGCGGGCATCCCGCCCGATAAGTCGGCCGCACAGCAACGGAGGCAATCATGCGTTTCATGATCATCGTCAAGGCCACCCGTGAGTCCGAGCAGGGCGTGATGCCCGGCGAGGCGCTGATCGCCGCGATGGCCGAGTATCACGAGCAGCTCGCCAAGGCCGGCGTGCTGCTCGACGCGTCGGGGCTGCAGCCGAGCGCCAAGGGCTGGCGCGTGCGCTACGACGGCTCGCAGCGCCGCGTCGTCGACGGCCCGTTTGCCGAAACCAAGGAGCTGATCGCCGGCTACACGATCATCCAGACGCGCACGCGTGAAGAGGCGCTCGAGTGGTCGCGCCGCTTTCCGAACCCGGCGATCGACGGCGGCCCCTGCGAGATCGAGGTGCGCCAGATCTTCGAGCTGGAGGACTTCGGCGACAGCCAGGCCGCCGGTCGCTTTCGCGACATGGGCGTGCCGGCGGGCCGCTGACGCGCCGCAGGGTCGAGCACCATGGTCGACACCGATGTCCAGCGCGCGATCACGGCGGTCTGGCGCATCGAATCGGCCAAGGTGGTGGCCGGCGTGGCCCGCCTCGTGCGCGACGTCGGCCTGGCCGAGGAGTATGCGCAGGACGCGCTGGTGTCGGCCCTCGAGCACTGGCCGCGCGACGGCGTACCCGACAACCCCGGTGCCTGGCTGACGACCGCGGCCAAGCGCCGGGCGCTCGACGCGTTGCGGCAGGCCGCGTTGCACGCGCGCAAGCACGACGAGCTCGCCCGCGACGCCGATGCGCGCGGCGACCACGTGGTGCCCGACATCGCCGAGGCGATCGCCGATGCCGAGGGCGACGTGATCGGCGACGACCTGCTGCGACTGATCTTCACCGCCTGCCACCCGGTGCTGTCGGCCGATGCGCGCATCGCGCTGACGCTCAAGCTTCTTGGCGGGCTGTCGACCGAGGAGATCGCACGAGCCTTCCTGGTCGGCGAGCCGACGGTGGCGCAACGCATCGTGCGCGCCAAGCGCACGCTGGGCGAGGCCAAGGTGCCGTTCGAGGTGCCCGCGGCCGACGCACTGCCCGAGCGCCTGGCGTCGGTGCTCGAGGTGGTGTACGCGATCTTCAACGAAGGCTACACCGCCACCCGCGGCGACGACTGGATGCGGCTGGGCCTGATGCACGACGCGCTGCGCCTGGGCCGCATGCTCGCCGAGCTGGCGCGCGATGACAGCGAGGTGCACGGACTGGTCGCGCTGATGGAGCTGCAGGCCTCGCGCGCTGCGGCCCGCGTCGATGAGGCCGGCCGCCCGGTGCTGCTCGCAGACCAGGATCGCAGCCGCTGGGACCGCCTGCTGATCCGGCGCGGGCTGGCCGCGCTCGAACGCGCCGGCGCGCTGGCGGTGGCCGGCCGCCATGCGCTCGGACCCTATGCGCTGCAGGCGGCGATCGCAGCCTGCCACGCGCGCGCAGCCGCGGCGGCCGACACCGATTGGACGAGCATCGTCGCGCTGTACGACGCGTTGGCGCAGGCCCTGCCGTCGCCGGTGGTGCAACTCAACCGGGCGGTGGCCGTCGGCATGGCCTTCGGGCCCGCAGCCGCGCTGGAGATCGTCGATGCGCTGCAGCGCGACGGCACGCTGCGCGACTACCAGTGGCTGCCCAGCGTGCGCGCCGACCTGCTGGCCAAACTCGGCCGCCTCGAGGAGGCCCGGGCCGAGCTGGCGCGCGCCGCCGAGCTGGCGCGCAACACACGCGAGCGCGAGCTGCTGCTGGAGCGGTCGCGTGCGGCCTCGGTCCGGCCGCCGCCGGCCGGGCCTGACGCGGACGAGCCGGATTGAACCGGCGGCCGCCCATCGGCAACCCAGGGTTGTCGAAAGAGGAGACCGCCATGAACCGCAACACCATCCGCCTCGTGTCCGCCGCGCTCTCGGTCGTCGTCACGGCCGCCGTGCTGCACAGCATCGGCCTGGTCGCCGACACGCAGTCGGCCAGCTACCCCGACGTGGTCGCTCGCGCCAAGGCGCGCGAGGCCGCCAAGGCGCCGATCGCCGTCGCTGCCGCCAAGGTCGACGCGAGCGCTCGCTGATGCCACAAGCGGCGCCGCCCCTAC
>DATIFD010000287.1:0-5897 GCA_035455385.1 Burkholderiaceae bacterium | reverse complement strand
GATCGCCGCGCTGTTCCTCGAGATCGTGCTCGGCGCGCCGCTGAAGTGGTTGGTCGGCATCCTGTTCACCGGCGCCACGCTGGCGCTCGTCGTCGGACTGGCGTTCTTCCAGCGCGAAGTCCATCTGGCGATGGCCACCGTGCGTTTCTCCACCTCGACGGCGCGACCCTAGTGTTCGAGAAGACGCGCCGTTGCGTCGCGGCCCGGCGCCACGATCGCACTCGACCGAGTGATCAGCGGGCGCCGCCGCGCAGTCGCTCCAGTTCGGCGATCACCTGGTCCACCAGCTGAAGGAATGCCGTGCGGGTCGGGAACGGCTCGCCGATGACCAGGTCGGATGCCAGGCCCGCCAGCGCATCACGGTGCGCGCGACGCGCCCAGCTGCGCACGTCCCAGTAGGTCAGCAGTGCGAGTCGCCCGAGGTCGCCACTGCGTCGGGCATGCAGCAGACTCCCCAGCACATCCTCGAGACTGGCGCGCAACGCGGGAGTGAGTTCCGTTGCCATGCTGCATTGCAGCATACATCGCCGATCTGCAACAGAGGGGTCGTCGTGTCTAGGCAGCACTGTCCAAGATGCGAGACCGCCGACCGGGGGATCGACCAACCGTTGTGGGCACTCACTGGGCGAGAAAGCCGCCGTCGACCGCGAGGATGTGTCCGGTGATCATCGCGGCAGCCGGGCTGCCGAGGAACAGCACCGCCGACGCGACCTCGTGTGGCTCGGCCAGCCGGCCCAGCGGCGTGACCGCGCGGATGCGCTCCATCAGCGCGGGCTGGCTGTCGAGCTGGCCGATGAAGCCGGTCTTGGTCCAGGTGGGGGCCACTGCGTTGACCCGAATGCATCTGGGCGCCCACTCGACGGCGAGCGCTCGCGTCATGTTGACCAGGCCGCCCTTGGTCGTCTGGTACGAGATGTTCGGATAGAGGCCGCCGCCCGACAGGCCCATGATCGACGCGGTGTTGACGACCGCGCCGCCATCCGGGCCCATGTGGCGGGCCGCGGCGCGGGCGCAGAGAAAGGCGCCCGTCAGATTCACCGCCACCACCGCATTCCAGTCGCCGAGCGGCAGTTCGAGCGACGGCTTGCGGATCGCGAGACCTGCGTTGTTGATCAGGATGTGGACGCTGCCATGTTCGCCAGCGATGGCGGCGAACGTGCGCTCGACCGCCGCCTCGTCGGTGACATCGAGCACGTGCGCGCTGGCACCCGGCAAACGGGCGCATGCGTCCTCGAGCGCGGCCGCGTGGCGGTCGAGCAGCACGACGCGCGCGCCGGCCTCGGCCAGCAGCTTGGCACACGCCAGGCCGATGCCCTGCGCACCGCCGGTGACCAGTGCCACCTGGTCGTCGACGCGAAAGGCGCGCAGGCCGTCCGGCGCTGCGTCTCTGGTCGATGTCACACCGACTCCGACGGATCGAAGTCGAGCTCGACCTTGGCGCCGTTGGGATCGAACGTGAACAGCTGCCACGTGCCGTTGCCGGCCTGGCGGCGCAGGTCGTACTTCAGCCCGCGCTCGTCGAAACGCGCCTTCACCTGCTCGAGCCCTTTGCCGGTGAACGCCATGTGGTTGATCACGCCGGTGCGCAGACTCGGCATCGGCCGATCCCAGTAGATGTGCAGCACCGCCTGCTGGCCGCCGGGCGGGTACAGCCATGCGCCGGGAAAACCGAGATCGGGCCGGTGGCCCTCGACCAACCCGAGCACGCCGCAGTAGAAGTCGAGCGTCGCCGCGCGGTCTTCGGCGGTGATGGTGAAGTGGTTCATGCCGAGGATCATCGGGGTCCCTTTCGCGAGTGAGCGCTGCGCGGCCGCAGCCGTCAGGCGATCAGCACCAGCGCGCCGGTGGTGGCGCGCGACTCGAGCCGCTCGTGTGCGCGGGCGGCGGCATCGAGCGCGTGCCGTTCGATCGGCGGCGCCTGGATCGTGCCGTCGGCCAGCGCCTGCCACAGCGCGGCGGCGCGCTCGTTCAACGCCTGGCGTGTCGCGATGTAGGCAAACACCAATCGCCCACGCGATGATCGACGCCCGCTGCGTGACGCGCAAGCCGTGCGGATGGCGCGGGCGCAGCCACGCCAAGCGTGTGACGGCTCCTGCAGCATCCCCGTGGCACCGGTGGCAATAGGCGCTGCTGCCTCTGACGACCAGGCGCGCACGGATGGAACGCGGTTGATCAGCATCAACGTTGCGCGCCCCCCTAACTTCCTCGATGGCGCGTGCGGGCAACATGCCTGTTGCGGCGCCAAAATCAGGCGTATAAGCACATTTCGCGGCGCGCTGCCAAACGCGCCGGCATTTGCGGTACACAACATGGCCAGGATTCGTTTTGTTTACAGGGGCCTGCAGCACGGGCCCGCGGCCGGCGCCATCAATGCGCCCGGCGAAGCCGGGCCCAGCGAGCTCAAGCCGGTCAAGGTCGATCGCTGGTGGCGCGAGTCGTCGTACGACCTCTGGCAGGGGCTCGAAGTGCGCGAGGACCCGCCCGACACCATGCCGGCACAGTGGCTCGACGACGAGCCCGGCGGCCCCTCGACCAAGCCCTGATCGGAGCACGGCGCCCGCGCGCCGTCAGCCGAGCGATGCGGCCGGGCGCCGCATGAAGGCGTCGTCGGCGGCGGCCGCGCGTTGAAGCAACGAGCGCAACAGCGGGACCAGCGTGGCCACGTCGGCCGGTAGTGCCAGCAGCCAGCCCTCGCGCTCGTGCGGCGGCAGCGCCAGCGCAGCCTGCAGCAGGGTGTTCATGCGCTGCAATTGCGTGGCGTCGCACCGGGTTCGCAGGGTCATGGCTGGTCTCGACGGTTGCCCTGTACCACGCACCGGACGCCCGCCGGGCGGACAGTCCACCCGTTGCTGCGTCAGCGGCCGAGCATCTCGGCCAACAGCAGTCGCGCCCGCTCCCAGTCGCGCCGCACGGTGCGGTCGCTCAGGCCCAGTGCCGCGGCGATCTCGGCATCCGACAAGCCGGCGAAGTAGCGCATCTCGACTACCGAGACGAGCCGGGCGTCGATGCGCGCCAACGTTTCCAGCGCCTCGTGCACCGCGAGGATCTCGTCGTCGCTGGCGCCGATCTCCTCGGCCGTGCGGGTGTCGAGGGTCACGTGCTCGACGCCGCCGCCACGCCGGTCGGCGTTGCGGCGGCGGACGAAGTCAATCACCACCGAGCGCATCGTCGTCGCGGCATAGGCGAGAAAGTGCTCGCGGTCGTTCAGCGTGACGCCGCCGTCGCGCTGCATGCGCAGGAAGGCCTCGTGCACCAGCGACGCGGTGTCGAGCAAGGTGTGCCGTCCGCCGCCGGCCAGGCGCGAGCGCGCGAGTCGCCGCAACTCGTTGTACAGGGAGGGGAACAGCGCTTGCACCGACGGCCGGTCGTCGGGCGTCGCGGGCGGGGGACCATTCATCGGGTCGAGCATATCAATCCCGTTAGCGCGCGCGAGCGGGGCCGGCCGCTCGTCATGCGCCCCCCTCGAAAGGCAAGGCCCGGCGATGCCATTGCCATGCGCCCCGGTTGGACAGCCGGGGCCGCGATGGGTGCCATGCAGGAACCGGTCGGCATGCAAGCGTCATCGGACATCGAAGACGGCCCCAATCGGGCCGTCGAACCCGGTACCACGCAGTGCCGGGGCCGGCGCGGCCACCGCCCGCCCCGCAGACACGACGGCTCGGCCCGCGCCACCGACCGTCCGTCGCAGGCCGGCGGCGAAACGCCGCCATTCGATGCGAGACTTCCGCCTTCGCGTCGCGCCGGCAGCGGCGGCGGGCCACCCCCGCCGCCGACCGCCGTCGCCGCCCCTCCCCACCCACGCAGCCCCTGAATGTCCCGTCGCCTCGTCATCCCTTTGGTTGCTGCTGCCGTGCTGGTGGCCGCCTGCAACAAGGGGAGCGCCCCGGAAGCGGCCAGGTCGGAAGCCACGCTGCTGCTGTCACCCGAGGACGTGCGGACGTTGGCGTACAGCGCGCGCAGCGAGGGCCCGGTGATCACCGGCTCGGTGCAGCCGGAGCGCCGTGCCGACCTGCGCGCCGAGGTGTCGTCGGTCGTGCTGCAGGTGCTCAAGGAAAACGGCGAGCCAACGCGCAAGGGCGAGCTGCTGGTGCGGCTGGACGACACCGCGATCCGAGACAGCCTGACCTCCGCCGAGGAGGCCGTGCGCGCGATCGCGCAGGCCTTCGAGCAGGCCGAGCGTCAGGTGCAGCGCCTGAAGACGCTGCAGGCCCAGGGCATGACCTCGATGCAGGCACTGGAGGATGCCGAGGTGCGACGCAACAACGCGCAGAGCGACCTGGTGGCGGCACGTGCCCGCGTGGCGTCGGCGCGGCAGATGCTGCAGCGCACCGAGGTGCGCGCGCCGTTCGACGGCGTCGTCAGCGACAGGAAGGTGTCGTCGGGCGACACCGCGCAGGTCGGCAAGGAGCTGTTGAAAGTGATCGATCCGCGCACCATGCGCTTCGAGGGCCTGGTGTCGGCCGATCGCATGAGCGACTTGCAGATCGGCCAGCGGGCGACCTTCCGCGTCAACGGCTACCCCGGCGTGGATTTCGCAGGCACGGTCAAGCGCATCGACGCGGCGGCCAACGTCGCCACCCGGCAGGTGGAGGTGATCGTCGCCTTCGCGGGCGGCGAGTTGCCGCGGGTGGCCGGGCTGTACGCCGAGGGTCGGATCGAGACCGGCACGACCCAGGTGCTGATGGTGCCCGAGAGTGCGGTCTTGCGCACCGCGGATGCGACCCACGTCTGGCGTGTCGCCGAGAAGACGCTGCAGAAGGTGGCGGTGCGGCTGGGCGAGCGCGACGCGCGGCGCGGCGAGTTCCCGGTGATCACCGGCCTCGCCGCGGGCGACCGCATCCTGCGCGCGCCCGGCAGCACGCTGGTCGACGGCCAGAAGGTGGAGTTCGCCGGCGCGGCAGCCCTGCCGGCCAGCCGCCCTGCCGCGCCGCTGGTCGCCAAGCCCTGAAGCCAAGGAGGCCCCGATGTTCCTCTCGGACTTCAGCATCAAGCGCCCGATCGCGATGGTGGTGATCATCATCGCGCTGATGGGTGCGGGCCTGCTCGCGCTGTCGAAGCTGCGCGTCAACCAGATCCCCGACGTCGAACAGCCCGTGCTGGTGGTGACGATCCCGTACCCGGGCGCGTCGCCCGAGACGGTGGAGCGCGAGCTGATCAACCGCATCGAGAAGTCGATGCAGACGATCTCCGGCGTCGACAAGCTGCACTCGACGGCCAAGGAAGGCAGCGCCGAGATCGTGCTGATCTTCAACTTCGACAAGAACATGGTCGAGGCCGCCGACGAGGTGCGCAACGCGATCGGCGCCGTGCGCCACAAGCTGCCGATCGAGATGCGCGAGCCGGTGCTGACGCGGGTCGACCCGGGCGCGCAACCGATCATGGACCTGGCGCTGTCGACCACCACGCAGACGCACGCCGAGATCTCGCGGCTTGCCGAGGACGACCTGGCCGACCGCTTCCGCGCGATTCCCGGCGTGTCGATCGTCAACGTCGGCGGGTCGTTGCGCCGCGAGCTGTCGGTGCTGTTGCGCGCCGAGAAGCTGCGCGAGTTCTCGATCTCGGTGACCGACGTGGTCAACGCGCTGCGCGCGCACAACACCACCGCGCCGGTCGGCAAGGTGCGCGGCGTGCTCGAGGACCAGAGCATCCGCCTGGTCGGGCGCATCGAATCGCCGAGCCAGTTCGAGCAGATCGTGGTGCGCCGCCGCGGCGAGGAGATCGTGCGGCTGGGCCAGCTGGCCAAGATCGAGGACGGCTTCGCCGAGCAGACCAGCTTCTCGCTGCGCAACGGCAACCCCAACGTCGCGATCTCGGTGATCCGTTCGCGCGATGCCAGCACGGTGTGGGTGGCCGACCGCGTGCGCCACCTGGTGGCCGAGATCAACCGGGAGCTGCCC
>DATIFD010000286.1:0-2024 GCA_035455385.1 Burkholderiaceae bacterium | reverse complement strand
TGTGCATCGAGGCGTTTCGTGTCCTCACGATCTACCTCAAGCCGATCCTGCCCGCGCTGGCGGCGCACGTGGAGGCTTTCCTGGACGTGCCGGCGATGAACTTTGCCGATGCGCAGCGCGGGCTCGGCCGCCACCGCATCGGCACCTACCGGCACCTGATGCAGCGCATCGATCCCGCCCAGCTCGAGCGCCTGTTCGAACCCGCCGCGGCGCCCGTGGCCGCGCTGCCCGGCGGCGAGGCGCTGGCCGCGCAGATCGGCATCGACGACTTCGCCAAGGTCGACCTGCGCATCGCGCGCATCGTGCAGGCCGAGGCAGTGGCCGGCAGCAGCAAGCTGCTGAAGCTCACGCTGGACGTCGGCGAGGGACCCGACCCACAGGGGCTCCCAAAGACGCGCACGGTGTTCTCCGGCATCCAGAGCGCATTCAAGCCCGAGCAGCTGGTCGGCAGGTTCACCGTCGTGGTGGCCAACCTGGCGCCGCGCAAGATGAAGTTCGGCGTCTCCGAAGGCATGGTGTTGGCCGCCAGCCACGCCGACGAGAAAGCACAGCCGGGGCTGTTCCTGCTCGAGCCCACGCCCGGCGCAACGCCGGGCCTGCGCGTGCGCTGAGCACACCGCAACCCGGTCCCTTTCGCGCACCGGCCGCCTCGGCGCCGCTGCGGTTCGATGCCCGCGGTGACCCTCGCGCGCCCGACGCCGCGCGCCGGCCCGTGCGCTTTTGATGCACATTGCATTAACATGTGATCCGCATGGAGCTGAAGACCGCGCGCCTGACCCTGCTGGTCGATCCGGCCAAGAAAGCCGCCTTCGAGCGCCTGTGCGCGCAGCAGGACCTCACGCCGTCGCAGGTGGTGCGCCAGCTGATCCGCGAATACCTGGCGCAGCACGGCGCCAGCTACGTGCCCAGCGGCACCACCGCGGCGACCGAAGCGGCGCCCAAGCGCGCCAAGCCCGCCACGCGTCGCGGCGGGCGCGCGAAACGCTGACCACCGCGCGCCGCCATGCAGACCGACATCACGCAGTGGCTGTTGCTCGACTGGGCGCTCGTGCTGATGGCGGGCTGGCTGGCCATCGGTGCCGCCGGCGTGTGGGCGCTGAGGCGATTCGCCGTGGTGTCGCACGTGCTGTTCCCGCTCGGCGGCGCCGTCGGCCTGGTGCTGGCCGGCGTCGGGCTGGCGGCGTTGTTCGCGCCGCCGCAGGTGGCCGTGCTGGCCATCGGCCTGCCGAACTTGCCGTTCCATCTGCGGCTCGACGCGCTGTCGGCCTTCTTCCTGCTGGTGATCGGCGCCACGGCCGCGGGCGTGTCGGCCTTCGCCGCCGGCTACTTCCGGCGCGGCGAAGGCACGCCGCCGGGGCTGATGTGCCTGCAGTACCACGTGTTCCTCGCCAGCATGGCCGGTGTGGTGCTGGCCGACGACGCCTACGCCTTCATGGTGATGTGGGAGACGATGGCGCTGTCGTCGTTCTTTCTCGTCACGTCGAACCACCGCGTCGCCGAGATCCGGCGTGCCGGCTACCTCTACCTGCTGGTGGCCCACGTCGGCGCGATCGGCATCCTGATGTGCTTCGGCGTGCTGCAGGCCAACACCGGCGACTACAGCTTCGCCAACATGCGGGCGCAGTCGCTGTCGCCGTTCTGGGCCTCGGTGGCCTTCGCGCTCGCACTGTTCGGCTTCGGCGCCAAGGCCGGGCTGCTGCCGCTGCACGTCTGGCTGCCCGAGGCGCACCCCGCCGCACCGTCGCCGGTGTCGGCGCTGATGAGCGCGGTGATGCTCAAGACGGCGATCTACGGCCTGCTGCGCGTGCTGTTCGACCTGCTGAGCGTGCAGCAGTGGTGGTGGGGCGTGGCGATGCTCGCGCTCGGATTGGCCACGGCGTTGTTCGGCGTCGTGTTCGCCGCGGTGCAGACCGACATGAAGCGCCTGCTCGCCTATTCGTCGATCGAGAACATGGGGCTGCTGTTCGTCGGCATCGGCCTGACGCTGGTGTTCGCCGGGCACGGCATGGCGCCGATGGCTGCGC
>DATIFD010000285.1:0-6549 GCA_035455385.1 Burkholderiaceae bacterium | reverse complement strand
CAAGGGCACCACGCCGGCCAAGTGCCACTGCGGCGAGATCCCGATGCGCGCGGCCAGCGCACCGAGCAGGCCGGCGCCGAAGAAGCCAAAGCTCCAGAACGCATGCGCGCGGTTCATGATGCGACGGCCACCGTGGTGCTCCACGCGATCGGCCTCGAGGTTCACCACCAGCTCGACGGCGCCGATGCACACGCCCGCCAGCAGCAGGCAGGCGAACAGCGTGAGCGCCCCGCCGGCGTGCGCGGCCAGCGCATAGAACAGCGGCAGCACCAACAGCAGCGCGAGCAACGTGCGGCGGTGCCCCACCCGCTCGATCAACCGCCCGGCCAGCGTGAGCGAGACGAGCGTGCCGCTCGCCGCACCGATCAAGGCCAAACCAAGCCTGCCCTCGGTGAGGCCCATCGTCCGCTGCAACTCCGCCAGGCGGGGAAAGATACCGCCGAGCGCAAAGGCATACAGGAAGAACGCGGCGAACACGCGCCGCTGCGGCGGCAATGCCAGGCCGATGCGCCGGGCGATCGAAAGGGGCGGGCGGGTCACGACCCGATTTCTGCTTCGCCCGCGCGCGGCACGCGGCCCTCAGCCGATCTTGCGCTGCGGCAGCATCGCTGCCAGCACGCCGTCCTTGAGCACCACATGGTGGACGATGGCGGCAAGCG
The DNA here is from genome assembly GCA_035455385.1 of Burkholderiaceae bacterium. Lineage (GTDB taxonomy): Bacteria > Pseudomonadota > Gammaproteobacteria > Burkholderiales > Burkholderiaceae_C > JAEUPI01. The sequence continues at coordinate 5,890 of DATIFD010000285.1, read as the reverse complement.
CATGCACGCCGGCCAGCCACATCAGCGTGTCGCCGAGAAACCCGTGCACGTCGCCCCAATCAGCCAGCTTGGCCACGGCGGAGTTGGCGATTACCGGCATGTGATCGACCCGCAGCCCGCCGAGCAACGTGAACGGATGACCCTCGCCGCCAAGCGCCAGGATGGCAGTGACCGGCAGCAGGAGAAGCAGCGCCCACATCACGACGTTCACCACCTTCGCAGCGAATGCCATCCACGCGGCCATTGCAAAGTGCGGCGGGGCCGCACGCAGGGCAACCCAGATCAGCCGCGCCGCCGTGAGCACGAAGACGAGGATGCCCAGTGTCTCGTGCCAGACGACGTCGTTGCGCGTCGCTGGATCGACGCCGCTGCGCATCAGCCGGCCGAAGTGTTCCGGCCCGAGGATGAATGCGATGACGACGATGACGGCCGTGATCCAGTGAAAGTAGCGGCTGGGCGCGTCGTATTGGGTTGTCTCGGGGTGCGGCACGTGTGGCTCCAGGCTCGGCCTGCATTGTGCGCACGTCCGTGGCGCGGCGGCTGCGGGACACTCCCCGCAGACCTGCGCGTGCACTCCAGCGATGATCGGCGCCTGCACCCAAGCACCGACTCCGAATGAACACGAGAAACCAGACACTGGTCAGTCAACTGATCGCGTTCTTGCCCGTGCCGCCGGTGGCCCTGGCGCTCATCGTGGCAGCCGTGCTCGTGCTGCCGCTGTTGCTCGTGACCTATGCGCCTGGCCAATCCGCTGCGGTCGCGCCGCAAGGCTCGTGGCGCATGGCGATGGCACCCGCGCTCATCGCCTTCGTCATCGGGGTTCATCCATGGCTGCAAAGCCGCTGGCAGCTGGCGCTCGACGCACTGCGGCCTCTCTCCCGGCAACCCGAGATCGTCGACCAGGCCTTCATGCCCTTTGGCCTTGGCGCGGGGATCGCGCTGCTCCTCGGTGCAGCGCTAGCCATCTGGATCAACCAGTCCATCCCGGTCGCCGGGTGGCTCTTCATCTACACGCTCGCCACCAACATCGCCTTGTTCAGCCTGCTCGCGCTTGCCATCTACGATGGCCTGCGTCGAACGAGGCACCTCAAGCGGGTGGTGGCGGCAGGCCTTGCGCTGGATCTGTTCGACCGCCAGTTGCTGACACCGCTGGCCCGCTTTGGCCAGAGCGTGTCGTTGACGTTCGTCGGCGGCATCTGTCTCAGCCTGCTCTTTCAGTCCGCCGCAACCCTGTACACGATGCAGTCGCTGGTGATCTATTCGATCCTGATCGCCGTCGCGCTGACCCTGTCGTTCTCGTCGATCTGGAGCATCCACGTTGCGCTGGTGGTCGCGCAGGAGCGCGAATTGGCCAACGTTCGCCGGCACTGGAGTCGGTGCCGTGACGAGCTGCGCCAGCACCTCGCACAGGCCGGGTCCGCCAGTGGCGCTGAAGACGCCGCGAGGCTCTACGAGCCGCTGGTCGTCTTCGGCACGTACGAGCGGCTGGTGCTGGATGCATCCACGTGGCCCTTCAACCCCAAGATCGTCAAGCAGGTCGCGGCATCGGTGGTCGCGCCGATCCTGATCTACGCGATCAAGGTTGCCGTAGGGTTGTCGGGGCAGGCCTGAGCCTGGATCCAGTCAACGAGTGAAGCCCGCCAGGTCGCGGCGATCTGGTACCGTCCCGGCGTGGCCACCCTGCACGGGTGGCCCACCCCGGAGAGTCCCGGTCACGAGGAGACGATGGAGACAGCCCTCACCCCTCTCGAGTTCATGCGTCGCGCGCGCAAGCTCCACGCCGAGCGCGAGGCCGTGGTCGACCGCGGCCAGCGCTGGACGTATGCGGAATTCGGCACCCGTTGCGACCGCTGGTCGTCGTCCCTCGCCCGGCTCGGCGTTCGGCAGGGCGATCGCGTCGGCACGATCGCGCCCAACACCCACCAGCACCTGGAGCAGTACTACGCCGTGCCGCAGCTGGGCGCCGTGCTGGTGCCGATGAACTACCGGCTCACGGCGGAAGACTTCGTCTACCTCGCCAACCACAGCGGATCGAAGGTGCTGTGCGTGCACGCGGACTATCTCGACCTCGTCGACACCGTGCGCACCAGGATGACGACGGTGGAGCATTTCGTGGCGCTCGAGGGCCGCAAGCCCGGCTGGCTCGACTACGAAGCCCTGCTCGACGCTGCGCCGGCCGGCTGCCCGCAGGTGACCATCGCCGAGGGCGACCTGCTCACCATCAACTACACCAGCGGCACGACCTCCAAGCCGAAGGGCGTGATGATCACCCACCGCAACGCCTGGTCGAACTGCGTGGGTGTCCTCGTGCACTGGCACATGACGCCGGCCGATCGGTACCTGTGGACGCTGCCGATGTTTCACGCCAACGGCTGGACGTTCACCTGGACGGTGACGGCGGTGGGAGCGACCCACGTCTGCGTGCCGCGGGTCGAGCCGGCGCTGGTCTACGAGCTCATCGACCAGGAGCAGGCGACCCACCTCTGCGCGGCGCCGACGGTGCTGATCGCGATCGCCAACGGCCCAGATGCGCTGCGCAGGCAAGTGCGCAAGGGCGTCAAGCTGTTCACGGCCGGCGCGCCGCCCGCGCCGGCGACCATCGAACGCGTCGAAGGCGAGCTCGGCTGGGAGATCACCCACGTCTACGGCCTCACCGAGACGGCGCCGTTCATCTCGATCTGCGAGCCGCTGCCCGAGCACGCGGCGCTTTCGCTGGGTGAGCGGGCCGCGATCAAGGCCCGCCAGGGGGTGGAGCTCATCACCTCGGGCGAGCTGGCGGTGGTGGACGAGCAGATGAACCCCGTGCCGTGGGACGGCGAGACGATGGGCGAGATCGTGGCGCGCGGCAACGTCATCATGAAGGGCTACTACAACGACCCCGAGGCCACGGCCAAGGCGTTCGCGGGCGGCTGGTTCCACTCGGGCGATGCGGCGGTGGTGTTTCCCAGCGGCTACGTGCAGATCCGCGATCGATTCAAGGACGTGATCATCTCCGGCGGCGAGAACATCTCGTCGGTGGAGGTCGAGGGCGTGCTGCTCCGGCATCCGGCGGTGCTCGAGGTCGGCGTGGTCGGCGTGCCGCACGAGAGGTGGGGCGAGTCGCCGCACGCCTTCGTCGTGCTGCAAGAGGGCAAGGCCGCCACCGCCGACGAGCTGCGTGCCTACGCACGCGAGAACCTGGCCCACTTCAAGGTGCCCACCGCGTTCCACTTCGTCAATGAACTGCCCAAGACGGCGACGGGCAAGATCCAGAAGTACGTGCTGCGGCAGGGCAAGGCGGGCATTGCGGCGCAGTGAAGGCCAGGCGATCGGGGCGGCGATGCCATGAATCCACGCAGGCGAGCGTCATGCCCATGCACCCCCGACGTCGCCTAGCGCTTTCGCTTCTCGCTGGCGCGGTGGCGCCGCGTCTTGGCCATGCACAGTCGGCACGGCGAATCCCCCGGGTCGGCGTGCTCTGGCATGCCGGCAGCGCCGAAGAGGAGGCGCCCAATCTCGAAGCGCTGCTGGCCGGATTCAGGAGCCTTGGCTACGACGACGGGCGAACGATCGCCCTGGATCACCGCTTTCCCAATGAAGAGCCGGCCAAGTTCGAGCGCATGGCGATCGAGTTGGTTGAGACCAAGCCCGACATCCTGCTGGCGGCCAACGTGTCATCCGCGCTGGCGCTGCAGAAGGCGACCTCGACGATTCCGATCGTATTCATCGTCGTGCCCGATCCGGTGGGCAGCAAACTGGTCGACAGCCTGGCCAGGCCCACCGGCAACTTGACCGGACTCAGCAACTTTGCGCTCGAGGTCACGCGCAAGCGCATCGAGTTGCTGCGCGCCGCGGTGCCATCGCTCAGCCGCGTGGGGTTGCTGATCAATCCAAACGTGCCGAGCTCGCGCCGGTATATCGACGAGAGCGAAGATGCCGCCACCCAGCTCGGACTCGCGGTGCGGCCCTTCGAAGCGCGGTCGCTGGACGACATCGATCGCGCGCTTGCGGCAATGGCGGCGGCGCGCATGCAAGCGGTGTCGATCAACCCCGAGGGCATGTTCTTCCAATATCGCGACAGCCTCGGAAGATCGTTGTCGGCCAACCGCATCCCGGCCTGCGTGTTCTCGCGCGAAACGCTGGTGGGGGGCGCATTGATGTCCTACGGGGTCGACCATCGCGACCTGTTCCGCCGCGCCGCCGCGCTGACCGACAGGCTGCTCAAGGGCGCCAGGCCGTCCGAGCTGCCGGTGGAGCTGCCGAAGCGCATCGAGTTCGTGGTGAACAACCGAGTGGCCAGGCAACTCGGCATCACCATGCCGCAGTCGCTGCTGGTGCGCGCCGACGAAGTGATCGAGTAGACGTCACCATCATCGATACGTGATGCGCACCGAGGCCGCGCTGCGATCGGCGTCGCCGTGAAAGACGGCTTCGATGTTGTTGCCATCCGGGTCCAGCACGAACGCCGCGTAGTAGCCCCGGTGGTAGGCGCGTTCACCGGGAGGGCCATTGTCCCTGCCGCCATGCGCCATGGCCGCCTTGTAGAAGGCATCCACCATGGCACGGTCTTGCGCCTGGAACGCGATGTGATGGCGCCCGGTCAGCTGGCCCTGCACCTCGTCGCTGTCAGGCGAGCCGATGAAGAGCTCGTCGGCCCAGAGGCTATGTTCATCGGATCCGCCGATCGGGACCTTCAGTGCGCCGAAGACGGCGGTGTAGAACGCCTTGCTGGCAGCAAAGTCCCGAACGACCATCCCGATGTGGTCGATCAAGCGGCCGACATGCCGTTCCCGTGTGGCCATGAAACGCTCCTGTCAGCTGTCAAGGGGCCATTCAAGCCTTGCGCCCCGCTGATTCATGTTGAACTCAGGCGGCGGGAAGCGCAGCACTTCAGGAGACGCAGTATGGACCGGTACACGGCTGGTTGCCTGTGCGGCAACGTGAGACTGATGGTCACAGGACGCCCTTACCGGGTAGGCCTCTGCCACTGCATGGACTGCCGCAAGCACCATGGGGCGCTGTTCCACGCCTCCGCGATCTTTCCGCAGGATGCAGTGACGATCGACGGCGAGACACGCGACTACGCCGGGCGGTTCTTCTGTCCGCGCTGCGGCTCGTCGGTGTTCTCACGCACCGCAGACGAAATCGAAGTCAACTTAGGCTCTCTGGATGCGCCGGACCAGCTGATGCCCACCTACGAGAGCTGGATCCTCCGCCGCGAGAGCTGGCTGCCAGCGTTCCCACTCGCGAGGCGATACGAGCGTGATCGCGACGGCACGAGTCGCGTTGAAGAGTAGCCGGCTCGCCGGCGCGTGCTGATGCCGGTGTTTATCGTGGTCGCGCGCGAGAACTCCGCGGCGTGAACAGCTCAGGCTTAGCGGAAGTCAGGGTTGGCGGAAGTTGGCGACGGCGTACTTGGCCATCTCCTCGGCAGCTTTGTCGACCGCCTCGCGCATGGAACCACCGAAGTCGCACCGCGCGGCCTTGGGCCCCACGCTACCATCGGTACGCCATGGCCGCCGCAGACCCACGCTCCGTCGACGCGCTGATTGTCGGAGCCGGCCACAACGGCCTCGTGTGCGCCTGCTACCTGGCGGCCGCGGGCTTGCGCGTGCGCATGCTGGAAAAGCGCCCCGTCGTCGGCGGCGCCGCGGTCACGGAAGAGTTCGCTCCCGGCTTTCGCAATTCGACCGCGAGCTACACGGTCAGCCTGCTGAACCCCAAGGTGATCCGCGACCTGCGGCTCGCCGAACGCGGGCTCGTGATCGTGGAGCGCCCGTTCGCCAACTTCGTGCCGCTGGCCGATGGGCGCTCTCTGCAATTCGGCGGCGACGCCGACGCCACACGGCGCGAAGTGGCCAAGTTCTCGGCGCGCGATGCGCAGGCGCTCGACGCCTACTACGCGCGCCTC
>DATIFD010000284.1:0-3177 GCA_035455385.1 Burkholderiaceae bacterium | reverse complement strand
GATCCAGACCTCGGACCAGATGCTGCAGCGTCTGGGGCAGCTGTGATCGCCATGGGGTGCCGGCTGCCGTCGATCGCGCGCGGGCTGTGGCCGTTGGCCGCGGCGGTGCTGCTGCACGGCTGCGCGTTCCTCGACCAGATGCAGCGCGTGCCGCCGGTGGACGTGCTCGACGGCAAGGGGGTCGAGCCGGCGCCGATGGTGGAGCCGGTGCGCAACAACGGCGCCATCTTCCAGGGCGACCGCTACCGGCCGCTGTTCGAGGACCATCGCGCGCGGCTGGTCGGCGACACGATCGTCGTGCAGATCGCCGAGAAGGTCAGCGCGACGCAGAAGTCCACCAGCACCGTCAACCACGACGGCACGCTGGAGGCCACGCTCACCGCGGTGCCGTTCGCCAGCGCCAATTCGTTCAACCGCGCGCGCGCCGAAGCCACGCACAAGAACGATTTCACCGGCAAGGGCACCACCGAGAACAGCAACGACTTCTCCGGCACCATCACCGCCACCGTCGTGCGCGTGTTGCCCAACGGGCACCTGATCGTCGCCGGCGAGAAGCAGATCGGCGTCAACGCCAACGTCGACGTGCTGCGCTTCTCTGGCCAGGTGGATCCGCGGGCGATCGCGCCGGGCAACACCGTGCTGTCGACGGCGATTGCCAACGTGCGCATCGAGCAACGCGGTCGCGGCCAGCAGGCCGAGGTGCAGTCGATGGGCTGGCTGTCGCGCTTCTTCCTCAGCCTGTGGCCCGTGTAGGAGCGACCATGACCGCGAGCCAGTACAACCTGCTGCACGAACTGGCGCCGCCGCAACCCAGCGAGCGCACGCTGCATCGCCTGGTGTGGCTCCTCGTGCTGCTGCTCGGTGCCCTGCTGTGGTGGCCGGCGCACGCGGCGCGCATCAAGGAGGTGGCCACCGTGCAGGGCGTGCGCGCCAACCAGCTCACCGGCTACGGACTGGTCGTCGGACTCGACGGCACGGGCGACCAGTCGACGCAGGCGCCGTTCACGACGCAGAGCATCATCGCGATGCTGCAGCAGATGGGTGTCAGCCTGCCCAGCGGCACGCAGATGCAACTGCGTAACGTTGCCGCGGTGATGGTCACCGCGGAGCTGCCGCCGTTCGCGCAGCCCGGCCAGCGCATCGACATCAGCGTGTCGTCGGTGGCCAACGCCAAGAGCCTGCGCGGCGGCACGCTGATCGCGACGCCGCTCAAGGGTGCCGACGGCCAGATCTATGCGCTTGCGCAGGGCAACCTGGTGGTCGGCGGCGCCGGTGCCAGCGCCGGCGGCTCGAAGGTGCAGATCAACCACCTGTCGGCCGGCCGCGTGCCGCAGGGGGCCACCGTCGAACGCGCGGTGCCGACGCCGCTGCAGCAGGGCGACTGGCTGCAGCTCGACCTGAACGCCGCCGATTTCGCCACCGCGCGCGAGGTGGCGCGCACGATCAACGCCGCCAAAGGCGAGGGCATGGCGCACGCGCTCGACGCGCGCGTGGTGCGCGTGCGCGCACCGGCCGAGCCCGACGATCGCGTCGCCTTCCTGGCCGACATCGAGAACCTGGCGCTGACGCTGGCGCGGCCGGCGGCCAAGATCGTGCTCAACGCGCGCACCGGCTCGGTGGTGATGAACGAGGCGGTCACGCTCGGCGCCTGCGCGGTGGCGCACGGCTCGCTGTCGGTGACGATCAACTCCACGCCGGTGATCAGCCAACCGAACTCGTTCAACCACAGCGGGCAGACCGTGGTGTCGGAGAAGGCGGACATCACCGTTACGCAGCAGAGCGGCTCGCTGATGCAGCTGAGCGCCGGCGCCCAGCTGAGCGAGGTCGTCAAGGCGCTGAATGCGCTGGGCGCCACGCCGCAGGATCTGCTGGCGATCCTGCAGGCGATGAAGAGCGCCGGCGCGCTCAACGCCGAGATCGAGGTGATCTGATGGCGGCCCCGCTCGCATTCGGCGGCCTGGCCAACGATGCGCGCAGCCTGCAGGCGCTGCGCAGCGCGGCCACGAGCGACCCGAAGGCGGCAGCGCGCGAGGCGGCCAAGCAGTTCGAGGCGCTGTTCATGCAGGAGCTGCTCAAGAGCATGCGCGCGGCGCAGGTCGGCAGCTCGCCGTTGGACAACGACGGCAGTCGCATGGGCACCGAGATGCTCGATGCGCAGATGGCGACGTCGTTCGCCGGCCAGCGCGGCGGGCTGTCGGACATGATCGCCAGACAGCTCGAGCGCCAGATGGGCGTGAAACCGGGTCCGATCCCGAAGCCGGACATCAAGCCGCTGCAGTTGCCGGCCGGCAGTGCGCCGAGCGACGCTGCCGCGCGCACGCCGCGCATTCCCGAGCGTGCGGCGGCGGCCTTTGTGCAGCGTCACGAGGCGGCGGCACAGGCCGCCGAGCAGGCGAGCGGCATCCCGGCCACCTTCATGCTCGCGCAGGCAGGGCATGAATCGGGCTGGGGCCGGCGCGAACTGCGTGCTTCCGATGGCACGCCGACGCACAACCTGTTCGGCATCAAGGCCGGCGCCGGATGGAAGGGCGCGGTGGCCGAGGTAACGACCACCGAGTACGTCGACGGCGAGCCCAGGCGCGTCGTGCAGCGCTTCCGCGCCTATGCCAGCCATGCCGAGTCGTTCGCCGACTACGCCGCGCTGATGAAGAGCCAGCGCTACCAGGCGGTGCGCGACGCCGGCGGCGACGCGCAGGCCTTCGCGGCCGGCCTGCAGCGCGCGGGTTACGCCACCGATCCGCGCTATGCCGCCAAGTTGAGCGGCGCCATCGCCACCGCGCAGCGACTGCGCGGCGGCACTGCCTGAAAGACCCAGCATGACTGCCTCCGCGCTCATGTCGCTCGGCGTGCGGGCGATGTTCGCCAACTACGCCGGCTTGCAGACCACGGGTCACAACATCGCCAACGCCGGCGTCGACGGCTACTCGCGCCAGCAGGTCGAGCTGCAGACGGCGATCGGCCAGTTCAGCGGCTCGGGCTACATCGGCAAGGGCGTCGACGTGGCGTCGGTGACGCGCCTGTACGACCAGTTCCTGACGCGCGAGGCGATGGCCTCGCACTCGCAGGCGCAGTACGACTCGGCCCGGCTCGACCGCCTGCAGCAGCTCGAGTCGGTGTTCGCCGGGGGCGACAACGGCATCGGCCAGTCGACCGGCGCGCTGCTCAACTCGATGGTCG
>DATIFD010000283.1:0-4506 GCA_035455385.1 Burkholderiaceae bacterium | reverse complement strand
GCGCGTGGTCCTGTTCGTCCGCCTGCAGGACGGCCTGGTGCTCGACGAGGCGCTGATCGAACGGATCAGGCAGCACATCCGCGCGAACACGACGCCGCGGCACGTTCCGGCCAAGGTCGTGCAGGTCACGGACATTCCGCGCACGAAGAGCAACAAGATCGTCGAGCTCGCGGTGCGCAACATCGTCCACGGGCTTCCGGTGAAGAACCTCGAGGCGTTGGCCAACCCCGAGGCGCTCGAGCAGTACCGTGACCGCGACGAGCTCAAGACCTGACGAGGCGAACGATGCTGATCGATGCTCCCCGCTCGCTGCTGCTCGTGGTGGACGTGCAGGAAAAACTGCTGCCGGCGATCCACGACCATCAGCGCGTCGTCGCCAACATCGCGTGGCTGATCCGCGCCGCACGCAAGTTCGACGTGCCGGTGGCCGCCACCGAGCAGTACCCGAAGGGGCTCGGCCGCACGGCCGCGGCGCTGCGCACGCTGCTTCCGGAAGGCGCGATCGCCACGAAGAACCATTTCTCTTGCGTCGCCGCGCAATGCCTGCCCGGGCTGCCCGGGGCGGACCGGCCCCAGGTCGTCCTCGCCGGCGTCGAGGCGCACGTGTGCGTGCTGCAGACGGCGCTTGAACTCGTCGAGGAAGGCAAGGAGGTCTACGTCGCGGCCGATTGCGTCGGGTCGCGGCGCGAAGCCGACTGCGAACTGGCGCTCGCCCGGATGCGGCAGGAGGGCGTGCGCATCGTCTCCCGGGAAATGGTCGTGTTCGAGTGGTTGGGCGAGGCGGGAACGCCGCTGTTCAAGGAAGTCAGCAAGGAATTCCTCAAGGATGCGTGAGCCGACCGGCTTCATTGCCGCGGACCGTGCTGGCGCCGCGGCGCCCGATGGCGAGGCGACTCGGATGCCGCGACCGGTGCCGGCGAGGGGCACCTTCGCGCCGCGCGTCGTGGAGGCACGGCGATGAATCTGATCGCCGTTCTCGCGGCGCTGGCGCTCGAACAATGGCGCGCCTTCCGCTGGCGGGCGTCGCTCGAACGCGCCTTCGTTCGTTACGCGCGCCTGCTCGAGCGGCGTCTCAACGGCGGAACCGTGCAGCAGGGGGTGATCGCGGCGGTGATCGCGCTCGCGCCTCCGGTGCTGATCGCACTGGCGCTGTTCTGGGCGCTGACTGCGGTGCACCCGCTGCTCGGGCTCGCGTGGAACGTCGCCGCGCTCTATCTGCTGATGGGCTTCCGTCGCTTCAGCCACGCGTACTCCAACGTCGTCGCCGCACTGAAGGCAGGCGACATCAACGGTGCACGCCGGGCGCTCGCCGGCTGGCGCGGCGGGGTGACGACGGACCTGTCGAGCACCGACGTCGCGAAGCTGGCGATCGAGCGTGGACTGGTGGATTCCTACCGCCAGGTGTTCGCGACCTTGTTCTGGTTCATCCTGCTGCCGGGACCGGCCGGCGCCGTGCTGTATCGCGCCGCCGCCCTGCTCGCCGACGAATGGTCGGGCGATGCCCATGGTACGGACACGACGCCGATCGCCCGCGCCCGCGAGACGTTCGGCCGCCCGGCGCGCCGTTTGCTCTGGCTGCTCGACTGGATTCCGGTGCGACTGACGGCGCTGTCGTTCGCCGTGGTCGGGGATTTCGAGGATGCGGTCTACTGCTGGCGGACGCAGGCCGAGACGTGGAGGGAGCAGGAGGGTGGAACCCACGCCGGCATCCTCCTCGCCAGCGGCGGCGGCGCGCTCGGCGTCGTCCTTGGCGGTCCCGTGCCGGTGCTCGGCGGCGAGCCGGATTTCCGACCCGAGATCGGGATGGGCGAACAGGCCGACGCCGAATTGTTGCCCAGCGGCGTCGGACTGCTCTGGCGTGCGCTGGTGCTCTGGCTGCTGCTGATTCTTCTCCTCACGTTGGCGAACTGGGCGCCGTAGAGACTCCCTAGAGCTCGACCTGCGACCCGAGTTCCACGATGCGGTTGGGCGGCAGCCCGAAGTACGCCGCCACGCTGCCGGAATTCTTGTACATCGCGACGAAGAGCTTTTCGCGCCACAGCGCCATGTCCGAACCGATCTTCGGCAGCAGCGTCTCGCGCCCGAGGAAGAACGACGTGTCCATCATGTCGATGCGCAGCCCTTGCTCGGCGGCCCAGTCGAGCGCCTCGGGAAGGTTCGGCTTGTCCATGAAGCCGAAGAACACCTTGACTCGACAGAACTGACCATTGATGGGTTCGACGGCCACGCGCTGCGACACGGGCACGTGCGGGACGTCGAGGGTGATCACGGTGAGCAGGGCGATGCGTTCGTGGAGGCTCTTGTAGTGCTTCATGCTGTGCAGCAGCGCATGCGGGACCGCTGACGGGTTGGACGTCATGAACACCGCGGTTCCGGGCACCGTCGCGCAACCCAGCGACGCGCTGGCGACGAACACGGGAACCGGGATCGAATCGGCCTCCAAGCGTGCGTGCAGAATCGCGCGGCCACGCTTCCACGTCGACATGAACAGGAACGCGACGAGGGCGAACGCGATGGGAAACCAGCCGCCTTCGACGATCTTGAGGGCGTTGGCGGCGAAGAACGCCAAGTCGATCAGCAGGAACGCACCGAACAGCGCGACGCACGCGGGCAGGGCCCAGCCCCAGCTTCGGCGCGCGACGACGAAAGCCAGAACGGTGGTGATGGCCATGGTACCGGTCACCGCGATGCCGTAGGCGGCCGCCAGGTTGGTCGACGACCCGAATCCGAGTACCAGCACGACGACGCCGACGAACAGCGTCCGATTGACGATGGGCAGGAATACCTGCCCGATCTCGCGGCTCGACGTGTGGCGGACCTCCATCCGCGGCGCGTAACCCAGCTGCATCGCCTGCTGCGTGATCGAAAACGCTCCCGAGATCACCGCTTGCGACGCGATGATCGTGGCGAACGTCGACAGCGCGACCAGCGGGTAGAGTGCCCAGCCCGGCGCCAGCTTGTAGAACGGGTTCTCGACCGCTGCCGGTTCGACGATCAGCAGTGCGCCCTGCCCGAAGTAGTTCAGCGCGAGCGCCGGCGCCACCAGTCCGGCCCAGGCGATGCGCACGGGACGCGCGCCGAAGTGGCCCATGTCCGCGTACAGCGCTTCGGCGCCGGTCACGGCGAGCACGACGGCGCCGAGCGAGAAGAAGCCCAGCGCGGGGTTCTGGGTGAAGAACCCGAATGCATAGAGGGGCGAGAGCGCCTTAAGTACCTGCGGCGCGCGCAGAATGCCGACGATTCCGAGCGCCGACAGGGTCAGGAACCAGACGACCATCACCGGACCGAACAGCGCGCCGACGCGCCCGGTTCCGTGTCTCTGGAACAAGAACAGGACGACGAGCACCACCAGCGTGACCGGGATCACGTAGGGCTTGAGCGCCGGAGTCGCCACTTCGAGCCCTTCGACGGCCGACAGGACGGAAATGGCGGGCGTGATCATCCCGTCGCCGTAGAACAGCGCAGCGCCGAACAGTCCCATCATCATCAGCACGCGCGCGCGGCCGGCATCCTTCTCGCCGTGCAGAACCAGCGCCATCAGGGCCATGATGCCGCCCTCGCCCCGGTTGTTGGCACGCATGATGAACACGATGTACTTGACCGACACGACCAGCATCAGCGCCCAGAAGACCACCGACAGGATGCCGAGGACGTTGGCCTCCTCGATCGGCACCGGATGGTGCGTTCCACCGAACACCTCCTTCAGTGCATACAGCGGGCTGGTGCCGATGTCGCCGTAGACGACGCCCAGCGCGGCCAGCGTCAGCGTGGCCACACGGCTGTCCTGCGTGTCGTGCGACGAAATGCCGGTCGTGGCGGTCATCGGGGATCAGGGCTGGAAGCGATAGCCGACGCCGGTCTCGGTCAGCAGGTGACGTGGCCGCGTGGGATCGATTTCGAGTTTCTGCCGCAGTCTACTTACGTAGATTCGCACATAGTGGGCGCTCTCCACGTAGCTCGGCCCCCACACGTCCCGCAGCAGATGGCGGTGCGTCATCACCTTGCCTGCGTTGGTCACGAGCTTCACCAGCAGGCGGTACTCGATCGAGGTGAGGTGAACGATCTCGCCGGCGCGCATCACGGTGCGCCGTGCGAGGTCCACCGTCACGTCGCCGAACGCGACTTGAGCACTGCCGTCCTGCCCCCGTGCGTGGCGCCGCAATAGCGCCTTGACCCGTGCCGTCAGTTCCGCCACGCCGAATGGCTTCGCCAGGTAGTCGTCGGCGCCCGCATCCAGCGCCGTCACCTTGTCGGCTTCGGCGGATCGTGCCGACAGCACGATGACCGGTGCCTCCGACCACCCGCGCAGATCGCGGATGAATTCGATTCCGTCGCGGTCGGGCAGCCCGAGATCGAGCACGATGAGATCCGGCTGGCGGGTGGCCGCCTCGACCAGGCCTTCGCGCGCCGTGGCCGCCTCGTACACGCGACAACCCTCCGCTTCCAGCGTCGAGCGTACGAAGCGCCGGATCTGGTGCTCGTCCTCGACGATTACGACCGCGGGCG
>DATIFD010000282.1:0-5152 GCA_035455385.1 Burkholderiaceae bacterium | reverse complement strand
CACCGGGTGCTCGGCGCGCACGTAGCCGCGCACGAACTCGCACGCGTCGCGCCCTTGCGCGCGGGCCATCAGGCAGCCGACGCACAGGAAGCCGGCGTGCTTGCCCGAGCAGTTGTTGTAGAGCGCACTCAACGGACCGCTGCCCAGCGCGCCGCTGGCCGCCAGCTCGCGCTGCGCCACCTCGTGCTGCGGCCAGTGCGTGCCGCACTCGAGCGCGCGGTCGTCGAGTCCGGCCTTGGCCAGAACGCGGGCGGCCGTGGCCACATGCCGCGCCTGGCCGTTGTGCGACGCGCACGCCAGCGCCAGCTCCTCGTCGCTGAGCCCGAACGCGTCGGCTGCGCCGCTGGTCACCAGCGGCAGCGCCTGCAGCACCTTGACCGCCGAGCGCGCGAACACGGGCCGCGCGGTGTCGCCGAGCGCGCGCACCGTGGAGCCGCGGGCATCGACGACCGCAAGCGCGCCGCGGTGCGCCGATTCGACGATGCCGCCGCGGGTGGCTTCGACCAGGATCGGATTCATGACATGAGCGCTCCCCGACGACAACTGTAGCGCGCGGTCGCGGCCTCGACAGCGTGCGGTCCGCAGCGCCCTCGTCGTCGGCGCAGAACAACCCGCGGCCTGACGCGGCGCATTCGCCGCTACCCTTGCGCAAGACGGGGCCGTTGATCCCGCGCGAAGCCGCCACCCGTACCGCATGAGCACAACCGAATCCTCAGCTTCCATCGCCGTGGTCGGCGCCGGCGCCGTCGGCAGCTACTACGGTGCCCTGCTCGCGCTCGCCGGTCACCGCGTGACGTTGATCGGCCGCGGCGCGCACGTGGCGGCCATTCGCGACAAAGGCCTGCTGCTGCACAAGGGCGGCACGGTCCAGACGGTGCGACTGGACGCCAGCACCGACGTGGCCGCCGTGCGTGGTGCCGGCCTCGTGCTGTGCTGCGTCAAGTCCACCGACACCGACGCCGTCGCGCGTGAGATGGCACCGCACCTCGTCGTCGACGCGCTGGTGCTGAGCCTGCAGAACGGCGTCGACAACGCGCCGGCGCTGGCCGCGGTGCTGCCCAACACGGTGTTGGCGGCGGCGGTCTACGTGGCCACGGCGATGCCCGGGCCGGGCGTCGTACAGCACTTCGGCCGCGGCGATCTGGTGATCGGTGCGATCGATCCCGGCGCGTCGAGCGACCCGGCGGTGGCGCGCGGCCTGCAACGCGTGGTGCAGTGGATGGCCAGCGCGGGTCTGCCGGTCACCGTGTCGGCCGACGTGCGCGTCGAGCTCTGGCGCAAGCTGCTGGTCAACTGCGCCTACAACGCGATCTCGGCGCTGGCGCAGCAACCCTACGGCAAGATGGCCGCGGTGCCGGAGGTCGTGCAGATGCAGCGCGCGCTGGTGCACGAGGTGGTGGCAGTGGCCCAGGCCGAAGGCGTGGCGCTGTCGCTGGCCGAATCGATGGAGGCGATGCTGCGCATCGCCGGTGCGATGCCGGCGCAGTTCTCGTCGACCGCGCAGGACATGGCGCGCGGCAAGCGCAGCGAGATCGACCACCTCAACGGCACCGTGGTGCGGCTGGGCGAGAAGCACGGCCTCGCGGTTCCGGTGAACCAGGCGCTGTACGCGCTGGTGAAGCTGGTGGAGTCGGCGCGCCAGCCGCAGTGAAGCCTGGCGGCGCGCACAATGCGCGCGCGATGACGCCATTCCCGCAGACGGTTCGGCAGGCGATCCCGCCCGCGTTCGCGCTCGCGCTGCGCGAACTCGGTCTCGCCGGCGCCGATGAAGTGCTGCGCGGCGAGCCGCTCGCCGGCGGCGTGTCGTCCGACATCTGGCGCGTCGATACCGTGCGCGGCACGGTGTGCGCCAAACGCGCACTGCCGCAGCTGCGCGTGGCCGCCACCTGGCGCGCGCCGATCGAGCGCAACCGCTACGAGGCGCGCTGGATGGAAGTGGCCAACGCGGCGGTGCCGGGAAGCGCACCGCAGCTGCTCGGCCAGCACGAGCGCCTCGGCGTGCTCGTGATGAGCTACCTGCCGCCCGGCGCGCACGCGCTGTGGAAGCAGCAGCTGCGCGACGGCGTCGCCAGCGTCGACACCGCGCGCGCGGTGGGCGCCACGCTGGGCCGCATCCACGCCCATTCGGCCGCGCGGCCCGCGCTCGCGACGCGGTTCGACAGTGATGCGATCTTCTTCGACATCCGGCTCGAGCCGTACCTGCTGGCCACGGCCGAGAAGCACCCGGCGCATGCCGACGCGTTGCGCGCGCTGGTGGCGCAGACGCAGTCGAACGCCCGCGCACTGGTGCACGGCGACGTGAGCCCGAAGAACATCCTCGTCGGCCAGACCTGCGATGGGCCTGACCGCGTGCGCCCGGTGTTGCTCGACGCCGAGTGCGCCTGCTGGGGCGACCCCGCCTTCGACCTCGCCTTCGTGCTGAACCACCTGTTGCTGAAGTGCCTGTGGACGCCGGCGGCCCGCGACGGCTTCCTGCGCTGCTTTGCGGCGCTGACCGAGAGCTATTTCGCGCAGGCCGACTGGGAGCCGCGGCACACGCTCGAGGGCCGTGCCGCCGCGCTGCTGCCGGGGCTGCTGCTGGCGCGCGTCGATGGCAAGTCGCCGGTCGAGTACCTGACCGCTGCAACCCAACGCGATGCGGTGCGCCGGGTGGCCTGCACCTTGCTGCATGATCGGGCATGCGAGCGCCTGCAGCAGGTGAGTGACGCCTGGCGGGTGCAGTGGTCGCAATGAGCAGTCGTCAGAACCCCACCGAGATTCGTTTCGTGCACGCGCGCCGCGTGTGGGACAGCCGCGGCCGCCCGACCGTCGAGGCCGACGTGCGGCTGCTCGGCGGCGCCACCGGCCGCGCCATCGTGCCCGCCGGCGCCAGCAAGGGCACGCGCGAGGCGCTGGAGCTGCGCGATGGAGGCCACCCGCACGGCGGGCTCGACGTGCTGCGCGCGGTGGCGCAGGTCAACGGCGACATCGCGCGCGCGGTGATGGGCATCGCCGCCGACGACCAGACCGCCCTCGACGAGCAGCTGATCGAGCTCGACGGCACGCCGAACAAGTCGCGGCTCGGCGCCAATGCCACGCTGGCGGTGTCGATGGCCGCCGCCCATGCCGCCGCGGCGGCGCACGGCGTGCCACTGTATCAATACCTCGGTGGCCCCGATGCCACGCTGTTGCCGACGCCGCAGGTGCAGATCTTCGGCGGCGGCGCGCACGCCGGGCGGCGCGTCGACGTCCAGGACTTCATGGTCGTGTGCCCGGGCGCGAAGACCTTTGCGCAGGCCATCGAGTGGACGGCCGAGGTGTACCGCCATGCCGGGCTGCTGATGCAGTCGCGCGGCGCCACCTTCGGCGTGGCCGACGAGGGCGGCTGGTGGCCGGTGTTCAACACCAACGAGCAGGCGCTCGAGGCGTTGGTGTCGGCG
Source organism: Burkholderiaceae bacterium (assembly GCA_035455385.1). Lineage (GTDB taxonomy): Bacteria > Pseudomonadota > Gammaproteobacteria > Burkholderiales > Burkholderiaceae_C > JAEUPI01. Next base: position 1,733 of record DATIFD010000282.1, on the reverse strand, counting down.
ATTGAGCGCGCGCGCTTCGTGCCCGGCGAGCAGGTGGCGATTGCGCTCGACATCGCGGCCAGCGACTTCGGCAAGGGCGGCCGCTACACGCTCGGCCTGGAGCACCGCGACCTCGACAGCGACGGCATGATCGAGCTGCTGGTGCGCTGGATCGAGAAGTACCCGATCGTCAGCATCGAAGACCCGCTGGCCGAAGACGACCTCGACGGCTTCGCGCGCTTCACGCGCGCGGTGGGAAGCCGCGTGCAGGTGGTGGGCGACGACCTGCTGGTTTCCAGCCCGGCGCTGCTGCGGCAGGCCGCCGCCGCCGGTGCCGCCAACACGGTGCTGCTCAAGCCCAATCAGCGCGGCACGCTGACCGAGATCCTGCAGTGCTGGCAGGCCGCGCGCCAGGCCGGGTACGCCGGCATCGTGTCGGCACGCTCGGGCGAGACCGAAGACACGACGATCGTGCACCTGGCCGTAGGCTGGCAGGTGGGCCAGCTCAAGGTTGGGGCCTTCGCGCGCGGCGAGCGCATGGCCAAGTGGAACGAAGGCCTGCGCATCGAAGAACGGCTCGGTGCGCGCGCGCGCTACGCCGCCGCCGCGGTGCGGGGCCGCAATCCGCCGGCGCGCTGAAAGTTCCGCAGAAAGCTGATTTGCGCGGCGCACGCTCAATCGCGGCCGCATCGCCCTGGCATTTCCCGATGCGCAGCGGGCGCGTCGCTGCGTTCAATAGGCGCTCCCGAAACGCCGACGCAAGACCGCATGACGTGGTCGATCCTCGCGCGCGATGGCCAAGGCCGCTTCGGCGTGGCCATCGCGAGCCGCTTCTTCGCGGTGGGCGCGCTGTGCGTGCACACCCGTCGCGGCGTCGGTGCGCTGGCGACCCAGGCCTTGATGAACCCGCTTTACGGTCCGGCGGGGATCGAGCGGCTCGCGCGGGGCCTGTCGCCGGCCGACGTGGTGGCCGACCTGACCGGCGCCGACCCCGGGCGCGCGCAGCGGCAGCTGCACCTGCTCGGCGCCCGCGGCACCAGCGCAGCGCATACCGGCGCGCAGTGCATCGACTGGTGCGGGCACGTCGTCGGCGAGGACTTCAGCGTCGCCGGCAACATGCTGGCCGGGCCGCAGGTGCTGCAAGCCACGGTCGATGCTTTCATCGCGCACGCGCACCGCCCGCTGGCCGAGCGGCTGATCGAGGCGATGGCCGCCGGCGAGGCGGCCGGCGGCGACAAGCGCGGCAAGCAGTCGGCGGCGCTGCGCATCCACGGTGACGAAGACCATGCCGACCTCGACATCCGCGTCGATGACCACGCCGAGCCGATCGCCGAACTCAGGCGCCTGCACGCGGTGAGCCTGCAGCGCTTTCAGCCCTTCATCGCCTGCCTGCCTGGCCGCCACGACCCGGTGGGCGAGCTCGACCGTGCCCGCATCGAGGCGCGCATCGAGGCGTTTCACGCGTCCCGCGCGGCCTGAGTCTTGCGTGGTGCGATCACGAGCGTTCTTCTTTCTTCTTATCGGAGGTTGACGAATGAACCACTCCCGCAAACCGCTGCTCGCGATGTTGCTTTCGGTGCTGGCGGCGGCCGCGTCGGCGCAGAACCTTCGCGTCGGACTGGCCGAAGACCCCGACGTGCTCGACCCGACGCTGGCGCGCACCTTCGTCGGCCGCATCGTGTTCAGTGCGCTGTGCGACAAGCTGCTCGACGTCGACGCTGGCCAGCGGCGCCAGCTCGCCGCGGCGGTTGGAG
>DATIFD010000281.1:0-2580 GCA_035455385.1 Burkholderiaceae bacterium | reverse complement strand
GGGCCGCCCTGTGCGGCCCCAAGGGCGTGCCGAATGCCGCGCGCAGCGCCGTGCGTGGCGGCACCACCCGCAGTAAGGTCGTGCTCGGCGGCCAGCGCATCGATGTGACACGCCCGCGCGTGCGCGCCGTGAATGCTCGCGTGTCAGCGGTATTCCAATAATCCCCAGCCGTGGTAATCGAATATTCCCCACCCATCAACGCCAAGGAGCGAAAGATGGAACAGGAAGATCGATTGACTGAAGGTTTCGCTGCACAGGGCCCGAGGGCCCTGTGCAGCGAAGCGGCTACCGTGCCCGGCTCGAACTCGGACACGGAGGGCAACTTGATTGGGCAACAACAGTGGCAGGCGATCCATGATCGACGTGCAGGCGGCCAGAGCATCTCGGCGATCGCGCGGGAGATGCAGCTGGATCGCAAGACCGTGCGCAGCTGCGCGCTGCAGCAGGCGTGGGCGCCCTACCAGCGCAAGGCAATAGCGCCTACGCTGTTGGACCCGCACCGTGCCTGGCTGGCCGAGCGCGCACCTCATGTGCACTACTCGGCGCGCATCCTGCACCAGGAGCTTCGCGCGAAGGGCTACAGCGGCTGTTACGAGACGGTGAAACTGGCCGTGCGCCCGCTGCGCGCGGCCGCCAGCGTCGCGGCGCTCACGCAGCGGCGCTTCGAAACCGGCCCGGGCGAGCAGGCCCAAGTCGACTGGGGCCAGATCGGGGTCACTCTGGGCGGGGTTCGAACCAAGGTCCACGTGCTGGTCATGACGCTGGGCTACAGCCGGCGCGGCTATGCCGAGGGCTTCCTGCACGAGCGCCTTCCCAACCTGCTGGCCGCTCACGAGAACGCCTTCGCCCACTTCGGCGGGCGCTGCGAGTTCATCCTGTACGACCGCATGCGCACGGTCGTCGTGGGCAGCCAGGCCGATGCGCAAGGGCGCACACGCCCCAAGTTCAACACCACCTTCGAGACGTTCGTGCACTACTGGGGTTTCACCCCGAGGCTGTGCCAGCCCTACCGGGCCCAGACCAAGGGCAAGGTCGAATCCGGGGTGAAGTACGTCAAGCGCAACTTCGCGCCGGGACGGGTGTTCGCGGATCTGGAGGACTTCAACGCGCAGCTGGCCGCCTGGCAGGCCAGCGTGGCCGATGAGCGCATCCACGGCACCACCCACCAGCGGCCCATCGAGCGCTTCAAGGAGGGAAGCCACAGCGCTGGTGCCCACGGCTGGCCAGCCCAGCTACCTGGCGGCCATGGTGCGCGAGCGCGTGGTGGCCGCCGACTGGCTGGTGTCCATCGAAGGCAATCGCTACTCGGTGCCCTTTGCCCTGATCGGCAAGACCGTGCAAGTGGTGCGCGAGGGCGGCCACTGGGTGGTGCGCCACCGTGGCGCCGTGGTGGCTCAGCACGCGGTGCTGGCCGGGCGCGCGCAGATGAGCGTACATCCGGCGCACGGGCCGGGGGCGGCCGCGCGCAACGCGCGTACGCGATACGCAGGCTTGCCCACGGTGGCGCTGAACGGGCCGCTGCTGCACGCCGGGCGCGAGGTCCAGGTGCGCGAGTTGGCCGTCTATGACCAATTGCTGGAGGCCGCATGAGCCGGGCGGCCAAACTGGATACCGTAGCCACAGCGATGACCACGCCGGCGCAAATCGAACGGCTGGGCGAGCACTTGAAGAAGCTGCGGCTCCTCAAGAGCGGCGAGCGGCTCGAAGCGTTGCTGCAAACCGCCGCGGCCAACGAACTGCCCTACGCGGACTTCCTGGAGCAGGTGCTCGGTGAGGAGGTGGCGGCCAAGACGAGCAAGAACATCGCCATGCGCACGGCGATGGCGCGCTTCCCGTTCGTCAAGCCCCTGGAGACCTTTGACTTCGGCTACCAGCCTTCGATCGACAAGAAGCAGGTGCACCAGCTCGCGAGCTGTCACTTCATCGAGCATGGCGACAACGTGATCGTGCTGGGTCCGCCAGGGGTGGGCAAGACGCACCTGGCGGTGTCTCTGGCTTTGAAGGCCATCGAGACGGGCTACCGGGTGCTGTTCACCAGCGCGGCCAACCTGATCGCCGCGCTGACCAAGGCGCACGCCGAGGGGCGGTTGGAGGAAAAGCTGAAGGTCTACACCACGCCGCGCCTGCTGATCATCGATGAGATCGGCTACCTGCCGATCGAGCGGGTGGGTGCCAACCTGTTCTTCCAGCTGATCAGCCGACGCTACGAGCGAGGGCCGATGGTGCTGACCAGCAACCAGAGCTTCGGCGCCTGGGGTGAGGTGTTCGGCGACCGCATCATCGCCACCGCCATCCTGGACCGCCTACTGCACCACGCCGTGACACTGAACATCCGGGGCAACTCCTATCGACTGAAGGAAAAACTCAAGGCCGGCCTGGTGCGTTCACTCGATGACGACAGCACTTCTCAACCGGGTGGGGAAATTTGAATTGCCACACTGGGGAAAATTCGGTTGCCCTTGACACCTTGGGGCGTGTCCGGGGCGCCTGGCGGCGCGTCACGGGCTGGGCCCGTGTCCCCACTTCCTTGTCGCGTGTCCCCTGCCTCGCGCCAGGGGTCTGGGGGCGCCTGCAGCGCCG
>DATIFD010000280.1:0-4138 GCA_035455385.1 Burkholderiaceae bacterium | reverse complement strand
GCGATCACCGTGGCCAGCCCCATCGTGACGAAGCCCGTCACCAGCAGCATCGTGGGCCTGGCTCCCCGGTGCAGCAGGCGGCCCGAGCCGATGTTGCCGATCATGTTCACCGCGGCGGCCAGCGCGGTGAGCACACCGGTGGCCGCGCCGGAGACGCCGGCCTGCGTGTAGATCGACGGCAGGAAGCCGATCACCGCCAGCCACTGCCCCGAGTAGAACGCGAAGCTGGTGGCCGTGAGCCACGGCCCGCGCGAGCCCAGCGTAAGGCGCAGGCGTGCACTCCACGGCGCATGCGGTGCAGACGACGTCGGCGCGACGAGGCTCGCCGGCACCGCGCGCGCGATCCACCACGCCGCCGACGCGCTGGCTGCGGCCAGCAGCCACCACCAGCTGCGCCAGCCGAACGTGGCGATCCACAACGGGCCGAGCAGCAGCGCGCTCGACGTGGCCAGCGGCATGTAGGCGCCCCACACGCCGAGCATCAGGCTCATGCGCTCGGGCGGCACCAGGCGCCGCACCAGGCCCGGCGCCGGCAGCACGGTGAGCAGGAAGCCGAAGCCCTCGCACGCGCGCAGCGCCAGCAGCAACGCCACGTGGTCCGACGCACCGCCGAGCAAGCTGGCGCCGGCGAGTACCGACAAGCCGATCAACATGCTGCGCTTGAGCCCCAGCGCGTCGGCCAGCGCGCCGAAGGCCACGCCCGCGCACATGCCGGCGCCCTGCACCATCGACAACAGGAACGCGGCCTGCAGCAGCGACAGGCCGAGCGCCTGCTGCAGCGCGGGGATCGCCGGCGGCAGCTTGCCCACGTGCAGCGCGGCAGCGACGCCACCGAGGATGACCACCAGCGCGGGATCGACAGCGGGCTTGTTCTGCGACGCGCGCACGGCCTCCATGCCGAGCACTCTACCCGGCCGCCGATGGTCCAATGCGCTCCCATGACCGCCGCGTGGCTGTGGATTCCGATCACCGTAGGCGCCGCGCTGGCACAGACGATGCGCAACGCGGCGCAGCGCCGACTGGTGGGCGAGCTGGGCACGCTGGGCGCCACGCTGGTGCGGTTTCTCTACGGCCTGCCGTTCGCGCTGCTGTGGCTGGCGCTGGCCAGCGCCGCGACGCAGGCCACGCCACCGGCGATGACCGGCGGCTTCGTCGGCTGGGTGGTGCTGGGCGCAGTGAGCCAGATCGTGGCCACCGCGTTCCTGCTGCGCGCGATGGCCGAGCGCAGCTTCGCGCTCGGCGTGGCCTACTCGAAGACCGAGGTGCTGCTGGTGGCGGTGTTCGGCCTGGTCTTCCTCGGCGACGTGCCGACGCCGACGACGACGCTGGCGGTGCTGCTCGGCACGCTGGGCGTGCTGCTGCTGTCGCCGGCCGACCCCGAGCGGCCGCTGCGCGCGATGGTGGTGGGCTGGTCGACTCGGCCGGCGCTGTTCGGCCTGGCGTCGGGTGCGGCATTCGCGCTGGCCGCGGTGGCGTTTCGCGGCGCGACGCTGCAACTGGCCGCGTCACCGGTGCTCGCCGCGGCGACCACGCTGGTGTTGTCGCTGGCGCTGCAGACGGCGATGCTCGGTGGCTACCTGCTGGCGCGCCACGCGGCGGTGGTGCGTGCGGTGCTGACGCTGTGGCGGCCGTCGCTGTTCGCCGGCTTCATGGGCGCAGCGGCGTCGGCCGGCTGGTTCACCGCGTTCGCGCTGGAGAGCGCGGCGCACGTGCGCACGCTGGGGCTGATCGAGCTGGTGTTCAGCGTCGCGGTGTCGCGGCGGTTGTTTCGCGAGCGCTTCTCTCGGCTCGAGTCGATCGGCATGGCGGTGCTGGTGGCCGGGCTGGTGCTGGTCACGCTGCAGCGGTGACGTGCAGGCCCGTCGCAGGCAGCCGCGACGACGCTGCCGCGACAATCCGGGCATGAGCATCGAACCCGCGGGCGCCGATGGCAGCGCCGACGCAGGGCGCCGCGCGCTGCTGCGCGCGGCCGCGGGCGCGGTGGTCGGCAGCCTCGCAGGCTGTGCATCGTCCATCGCTTCGCCGGCGCCGTGGGAGTCGCGGCTGCGTGGGCAGGCGCTGGCGCTGCTCGGCGAGGTGCACGACAACGCGCAGCAGCACCGGCTGCGCACGGACGTGCTCGCGCGCGCGCTGGCCGCGGGCTGGCGACCGACGCTGGTGATGGAGCAGTTCGACCTCGACCGCCAGGACGACGTCGATCGCGCGCGGCGCGAGCGCCCGCGCGTTGCCGCGCACGTGGTGGCGCAGGCCGCCGGGGGCGGCTGGCACTGGCCGTACTACGAGCCGGTGATCGCACTGGCGCTGGCGCACGACCTGCCGCTGGTGGCCGGCAACGTGCCCCGCGCCTGGACCAGCAAGCTCGTGCGCGACGACTACGCGGCCGTGCTCGGCGACGCGCGCGTGCGCGCCTGGGGTCTCGATCGCCGGCCCGACGCCGACTGGCAGGCGGCACAGGAGCGCGAGATCGACGCCGGGCACTGCGGCGCGCTGCCGCCGCGCCTGTGGCCGGGAATGGCGCGTGGCCAGTTCGCGCGCGATGCCGCACTCGCGTACCTGCTGCGCACGCATGGCGCGCAGGGCGCCGTGCTGTGGGCCGGCAACGGCCACGTGCGGCGTGACCTCGGCGTGCCGCGCTGGCTCGAGCGTCAGGGCGGGCCGGCCGCGCTGGCGGTGGGCTTCATCGAGCGCGGCACGCCGAAGGAGATCGCTGCGGCCTACGACGCGGTGGTGTGGACCGACCCCGCCGCGCGGCCCGACCCGTGCGACGCTTTCAGGCGCGCGCCGCAACCCGGTGGCATCGGCTCAGGCACCCAGCGCACATGAGCCTTCGGCGCGCCGCTTGGCGTGCTGGTGCAGCCGCGCGGCCAGCCGGTCGGCGGCGCGACGGGTCTGGTCGACCGCGTCGCCCCACAGCGCGCCGGCGCCGCCCCACAGCTCGGCGATCGCCTGCTCGCGCAGCGCGACGGCGCGCGCCTTCGCCTCGTCGTGCATCTGGTCCACTCGCGCCGGTGTGACCTGCGGCCAGACCGGCAGCGGCGGGACCGATGTGGGGTTCGTCGTGGTGCTCATCGCGGTGCTCCCGTGTGGATTGGCGATGGGGTCACTCTAGGCAGCGCGCCGCGGCACGGAAACCGCCCCGGCCGCGCAACGGTGTTGCAGTTTCTGCAACACCACGGCACGATCGGGCCATGCAGCTGCAGCTCGACGACGTGGCCCTGTTCGTGCGCATCGTCGAGCTCGGCACGCTGTCGGCCGCGGCGCGCGAGCGCAACGCCCCGGTGAGCCAGGTCACGCGCGCGCTGGCGCGGCTGGAGGCTGCGTGCGGCGCGCGGCTGCTGCACCGCTCAACGCACGGGCTGAGCCTCACCGACGAAGGCACCACCGTTCTCAACCACGGCCGCAGCCTGCTCGAGACCACCGCCGAGTTGCAGGGCGAGTTGAGCGGCAAGCGCGGCGGGCCCGCGGGCTGGGTGCGAGTCAGCGTCAGCGCGGTGCTGGCGCAGGCGGTGATCGCGCCGAGCCTGACGTCGCTGGTGCGGCGTCACCCGGGGCTGCACCTCGACATCGCCGCCGACGACCGCATGGCCGACATGGCGCGCGACGGCATCGACGTGGCGATCCGCACCGGCACGCCGGCCAGCGACAACCTCGTGGCGCGCCAGATCGGGCTGCTGACGCGATCGCTCTATGCGTCGCCCGGCTACGTGCTGCAGCACGGCCTGCCACGCCACCCCGACGATCTGGTGCGGCACCGGCTGATCGGCAACACGACGAGCACCGCGTTGAACCGCTGGGCCTGGCGCGAGCGCGGCAAGGGCGGCGGCGAGTTCGTCGTGCAGGGCGACACACGCACCGACAACACCGCGGTGGTGCTGGCGCTGGCGCAGCACGGCGCGGGCATCGCGCGCATCGTCGACCTGGTGGCGCAGCCGCTGGTGAAGGCCGGTGCGCTGGTGCCGGTGCTGCCGGCGCACTTCGCGACCGCGCCCGTGCCGATGTACGCCGTGATGCTGCAGGAGCGCCACCGCCTGCCCAAGATCCGCGCGTGCATCGACCACTGGGCACACTGGATGGCGCAATTCGAGCACGCCGGGGTGCGCGGCGCTGTCGGCAAACCGGCTTGAGCCGCGGGCATCGA
>DATIFD010000279.1:0-2783 GCA_035455385.1 Burkholderiaceae bacterium | reverse complement strand
GCCGCAACCGATAAGTGAACGACAAAAGATGAAGCTGTGGTGCCCCCTCCACGATCTCCATCTCCGCAGCATCGACGGCGAGACTTTGGTCGTGCCGCGCGACCCGTCGGGCGCTGACGTACCGGCCGATGCGATTCGCGTGGCCATGCGTAAGCGGTCAATGGTCCGCATCCTTGTGCGGTCGACCGGATCGTGCTCGGGAGATTTGATCGCCGGCTACGCCGCCGACGCAAGCTGCCACGGCAGCAGCGCTTCGTATTCGTCGACGCCTTTCGCCGCAGGCAGTGCCTGGAAGAGCTGGCAGAGATACCGATACGGCTCGACGCCGTTCGCCTTCGCCGTCTCGATCAACGAGTACAGATTGGCGCTCGCCCGTGCGCCGGCGACGGTGTCGCTGAAGAGCCAGTTCTTGCGCCCGACCACGAAGGGCCGGATCGCGTTCTCGCAGAGGTTGTTGTCGATCGGGTAGCGGCCGTCGTCGAGGAAGCGCACGAGCTTCGGCCACTGCTCGTGCAGGTAGTGCAGCGCCTTGCCGAGCAGGCTCTGCGGCAGCACACCGTGCAGATGGGCGAGCAGCAGCCCTTGCAGTCGGTCGATCAGCGGCGCGCTGTGCTCCTGGCGCAGCTGGCCTCGCAGCGCGAATGCCTGCTCCGGCGTCTCGTCCGGGGCGCCCTCGCGCTGGCGCCAGCGCGCTTCCACCTCGTAGAGTTCGCTGATCAGCGCCAGCATCCGCGTCGCCGGCTGCTCGGCAGAGCGTGCCTCCTTCGGCAGCGCCGCCTCGGCCTCGATCAGATAGCGGCGCGCGTGCGCCCAGCAGCCCAAGTGCACCAGCCGGTTCGCGTCCGCCACCTTGGCATAGGGCTCGTAGCCGTCGCTCATCAGCGCCCCGCGCGCGCCGGCGTAGAGTTCGGCCGCCGTCTTTGCGCTGCGCGAGGGCGCGTAGGTATAGAGATGCACCGGCGGGCCGGTGCCGCTCACCTGCGCCCACAGGTAGGACTTGGCTTGTGCCGGCCGCCCGTTCTCCTTGAGCACCTGCACTTCGGTCTCGTCGCCGTGGACGATGTCCGCGTCGAGCAAGTAATCGCGTAACAGATTGATGATCGGCTGCACCGCGCGCCCGACCTGCACCACCACATGCGCGAGGGTGTTACGCGCGATGTCGCCGCCGAAGCGGTTCAGCAACGCCGCCTGCCGATACAGCGGCAGCGCGTCCTGGTACTTCGCCGTGATCACCCAGGCGAGCGCCGCCTCGGTCAGCAGCGCCTTCGGAATGAGCTTCAGCGGCGCCGGCGCGGTGCGCACGCCCTGGCTGCAGCAGGGGCAGGCGTACTTCACCCGCTCGTGGCGGATCACGCGCACTTGCGCCGGCACGATGTCGAGCTGCTCGCTCGCCTCGACGCCGATCTCCTTGAGCGCGCTGCCGTCATGCGGACAGATCCGCTCGGTCTCGGGCAGCTCGTAGCGAATGACTTCGCGCGGCAGCGCCGGATCGAGCGGTTTGCGCCCCCGCTTGGCGCGCTCGTGCGCCGGCACGCGCACCTTGGCGACACTCGTGGTCGGCGGCGCGAGCGCCTCGGCTTCGTTAAAGAAGAGATCGCGCTGGTGCAGCCCGCGCTGCTCGCTCTTGGCGGCGAACAGCTGTCGCGCGATGGCTTGCGCGCGCTCCTTGTAGAGATCGCGCTCGACCCGCAGCAGTTTCACTTCCGCCTGCAGCGCTTCCTGCTGCTCGCGCCACGCGGCCCGCTCGCCCTCGAACGTCGCGATCGTCGTTTCGAACTCGGCGAGCCGCGCTCGCAGCGCGCCGACATCGAGTTCGCGGGGCCATGGCATGGCGCGATTGCATCACAGCGCGCCACGCGCGACTACCGCTCGCGCTTCAACTCGCGCGACGAAATACTCGACTGTGGTGTCCGCGCAACGCCGCGAGATCGATGCCGTCGAGCAACCAGTGCAGTTGCTCGACCGACAGCGTAACGACCGCCTCATCGGCGCGCGGCCAGATAAAGCGATCGGCCTCCAGCCGCTTGTAGCAGAGCCAGAAACCGTTCTTCTGCCAGCCCAGCAACTTGATCTTGTCGCGGCGGCGATTGCCGAACACGAAGCACGCCGGCGCGAACACGTCGAGCCGCAGCGCCTGCTCGACGATCGCCACCAGGCCATTGACGTTCTTGCGAAAGTCCACCGGATCGCGATGCACGTACACCGCGAGCGCCGGATTCAGCCGGAACATGGCAGCGCCGCCAGCACGCCGATCAGCTGCGCGCGCGCCGCCGCGTCGAGCTCGCCGAGCACCAGCTCTACACCATTCGGCAAGCGCGCCCGCAGCGGCGCGGTCGGCGCCGGCGCAACTTCGACCGCGACGAACGGCGAACGTCGCGACACACGAGCGGCACGCGGCACCGGCTTGGCTTCGCCGGCGCCGCGCAGCTGCCGCTGCGCCGCGTATAACGTGTACCGCGAGATCCCGTGTTCGCGAGCGTAGCGCGCGAGCGATATGCCCCGCTTGCGCGCCGCCGTCAGATGTCCACGCCACCGCTCCAGCTTCACTGTCGTCATCGCTCGGCTCCTCGATCGGGAACCAGAGCATGCGGCGACCGTGCTCCGCCGACAAGAATGCGGTCTATTGATCGCTTACGGCTTGAGCACCACACCGTCGAGAAAGAGGTACGCGAACTCGCCCTCGATCGTGCGGTTGCGCCACGCCTCGATGTGGCGGTAGATCTTCTGGTTCAACCGCGACACCCCGAGCTCACTCGGGTGCCCCACAGCGCTTCGGTGATGTC
>DATIFD010000278.1:0-15439 GCA_035455385.1 Burkholderiaceae bacterium | reverse complement strand
TCATCGCGGGCCTTCTCGCGCGCCTCGTCCTTCTTCTCGTCGGGGGTGCCGAGGTGCTTCTCGAGGTCGGCCTCGCGCAGGCGAAGCGCCGCGAACAGGTTGCCTTCGGCGGTCTCGTCGAGCCAGACGTCGGGCACGATGCCCTTGGCCTGGATCGAGCGGCCGCTGGGCGTGTAGTAGCGCGCGGTGGTGATCTTCAGCGCCGTCTCACCCGACAGCGGGCGCACGGTCTGCACCGAGCCCTTGCCGAAGGTCTGCGCGCCCATGATGGTGGCGCGCTTGTGATCCTGCAGCGCGCCGGCGACGATCTCGCTGGCCGAGGCCGAGCCTTCGTTGACCAGCACGACCAGCGGCACGGTCTTGATCGAGGCCGGCAGCTTGCGCAGCGGGTCGGGGCCGCCGCGGCGGATGTAGTACTCGGGTGCGGCCTTGAACGTCGCCTTCGATTCGGCGATCTGGCCGTTGGTCGACACCACCGTCACGTCGGCCGGCAGGAACGCCGACGACAGCGCCACCGCGCCTTCGAGCAGCCCGCCCGGATCGTTGCGCAGGTCGAGCACCAGGCCCTTGATGTTGGGATCCTGCTTGTACAACTCGTCGATCTTGCGGGTGAAGTCGTCGATCGTGCGATCCTGGAACTGGCTGACCCGCAGCCACGCGTAGCCGGGTTCGATCAGCTTGGCGCGCACGCTCTGCACGCGGATCTCTTCGCGGACGATGGTGACCGGGAAGCTGCGGTTCTCGCTCTTGCGGAACAGCGTCAGCACGACCTTGGTGTTCGGCTCGCCGCGCATGCGCTTGACCGCCTGGTCCATCGTCAGGCCCTTGACGGCGGTGTCGTCGATGCGGGTGATCAGGTCACCGGCCTTGATGCCGGCTCGGAAGGCCGGCGAGCCCTCGATCGGCGAGACCACCTTGACCAGGCCGTCTTCCATGCCGATCTCGATGCCCACGCCGACGAAGCGGCCGGTGGTGCCTTCGCGGAATTCCTTGAAGCTCTTCTTGTCGAAGTACTGCGAGTGCGGGTCGAGGCCGGACACCATGCCCGAGATCGCATCGGTGATCAGCTTCTTCTCGTCGACCGGCTCGACATAGTCGGTCTTGATCATGCCGAACACCGCGGCCAGCTGCTGCAGCTCGTCCAACGGCAACGGAGCGAGCGTGTTGCGCGCGAATGCCGTCAGTTGAATCGTGGTGAGAGCGCCGGCGATCGCACCCAGCGCGATGAACCCAGCGACTTTGAGTTTGCCACCCATCCCAGTCCTGCCTGGCCGTCGAAGGCCGTTCGATGTGGAGCTGACCCCAGTATATGCCCGAGGTTACGGTTTGAGGGTTGCCGAGGGCCGGAGTTGCACCCCGGGTTCACGGGCAGCGTCTTCCCCGTCAGAAAGTGGCGACCGCCTGGCTGCGTCCCCCATCAACCGGTTACCACTTCGCCGTCGGCATTCGTGTCCGATTGCGCACGCGCCCCAGGAGCATCCCGAAGGCCGCGGGCATTCGGCGGCTTGCGTTTGGCCCCCCCGACAGGAATCGAACCTGTATCTAGCGCTTAGGAGGCGCTCGTTCTATCCATTGAACTACGGCGGGCAGGTGGCGAGGGGCATTATCGCTGGGCGAGCGTTGGCTAAACGGGTCTTGGCGCGTTGAGCAGGCACATGCGATTGCGCTCGCGGGTCGCGCACGGCCGGCCCCTGAAACTGCGCCGCCACTGGCGTCGCTTGTCGCTCGCCGGGCTGTGGGGGTGAAGCGGGCTGACGCGCTGCAGGCCGCACGGGGCCGCTCACCATCCCGAGCACGCCGCTGCTACGGCGGCGGATTCTTCCACTTCTCGAAGCATTCCAGGCCGCAGAAGTACGCCACGTAGTCAGTTGCCTCGGGCACGATGGCCTCCGAGCGGGGCACTTCGCGCAGGCAAACGTCGCAGGTCACCAGCGCATCGGCACTGGGCGCGACTGCGGGCACCGATGACCGTTCGGCGCCGCCCTCGCGGAGCAGGCTCAGCCCGATCCCCGGCACACTCATCGCGCCGTGTGCATCGACGCTGATGTGGCGCCCGTCGGCCAGCCTGTACTCGGCCTCGCCGGTTGGCTCCCATTGCGTTTCCAGGCCGCGCGCGCCGTCGAGCCGCGCCAAGTGCTCGTAGCCGTGCACGACGTAGTTCTTGCCGTCGCTGCCGTGCGCCCTGAATGTCTCCAGCAGATGAAGCATCCGTTCCATGCTCACCTCCGTCGGTGGCTTCTATCCGGGCACATTCTGTACATGCAGGCGCGGCGATGAACTTGCGTCGACGCAAGGTTCTCCTCCGCCGACCGACACCTGATGTGGCCATGGCGACCGCGTAGCCGCGGCGCGGGAAGCGGTCTCGATTGCAGATGCAACATCGCGGCGCGTGGCGGCGACGCACTAGGGGGTTGACCCTTCGCTTCGAGCTGCGCACCATGACGCCCTTCCCAACATCGCAATCATTCCTTTCATTCGCCGAGGTCCAGCCATGAAGTGCCACGCCATCACCACCAACGCACGCGCCCTGTCGGGTGCGGCTGCGTTCGTGCGCGGCAGTGTCGCGCTGCAGGGTCTGGGGTGGATGCAGTCCACCAACCGCCTGCGCAGTCCGGGAGAGGGAGTTTCAGCGTCGCCTTGAGGCGAACGCGAGCACCCCGAAGCTCTGATTCCAGAGGCCCGGACTCCGCAAGGATCCGGGCCTCTTGTTTTGTCATCGTGATTCGGAAATCGGCCGCGGTCATGGGGCGGCTCCGGAACCCGTCACCGGAACGAGCATGCGGTGCGTGGTCGTCCGCACGGGCCACGCGGCGCAGCGGCGTCAGACCCTGGCGCTGGTTCGATGGTCCGTGCGCGTTGTCTGTCACTGAATTGGAGAAACATCATGGAAGCTGCAAGACTCGCCGGCCTGTCGTTGAGAGCCGAGGTCGTCGCCGTACTGGGAGCCATGCTCGCGAGCGTGCTGTCGTTCGGCCTCGTCGTCGTCCTCTTCGCGTCGGCTTCCGGCGAACGCGAAGTCGCTGTCGTCAAGGCCCCAGCCGCTGCGGCGGCGAGCGCCGCCGCAGCGGTCGTCGAGGTGGTGCGCAGACCCAAGCCCGGGTGATGCGTGCCGCGGCTCGGGGGCCGGAGGCGATGCCTTCGGCCCCTCGCGCCGTCGTTCAGCGCGGGGCCGCCCGCGGCGGTGAGAGATGGCCGCCGGTCAGTCGATCGGCAGCTGGGCCAGGACGATGGGTTCGAGGGTGCGCCCGGCGCTGGCGGCGACCGCAGCCAGATCGAAGGTCGGCGAGGTCAAGCCGATCGAGACCATACCGAGCAGCGTCAGCGACACCACCACGCCGCCGATCGCCGTGATCACACGGGTCCACAGCGCGAGGCCCGAAAGCTGACGGCTGGCGTAGCGCTCGAGGCTGGATGGGGTGTTCATCGTTTGCTCCCGAGGATCCCGGGCTGCAGGGACCCACATGCGAGCCGATGGTTGCTCGTCGCGTCGGTGGCCGGTAGCGCAGGCGGCGCAGCCGGCCCGTTCACTATTGAACGTCCGCGGTGTCCGCTACCAGCGCCACTGCCAGATGAAGTCCAGCGAGTTGTCGGCACCGGATTGCGCACGCACGGTGAACCGCTGTGCGACGCGGTAGATCAATTGCCAGCTGCCGGTGGTGGCGTTGACGCTGCGCTCGTAGCCGACGTACCAGCGCTGCGACAGCTGACGGCCGAGCGACACGATGGTCTCGCGCGTCTCGCTGTCGCTCTGGCGCACCGAAAAGTCGGTGATCCCGAGCTGTGCCATCAGCTGGTCGCTCGGCGCCCGATCCTCGCCGGCCAGCAGCGCCACCGCGGCACGTTGCAGCAGCGCGGAGTCGGTGCGGCCGAGGCCGTCGCTCGGACGTCCCAGCAGCAGCCACGACAGCTTGTCCATGTCGGCCATCTCCGGATCGCTGTACAGGCGCACGTGCAGGTTCTGCAGCGGCCCGGTCACCGCGACGCCGACGCGCACGTCGAGGTTGGGCCGTATCGCCAGGATGTCGAGCCGCGGGTTCTCCGGCGCCCCGGTGAAGACCAGTTCGCCCCGCTCGATCACCAGCCGCTGCGCATAGGCGACGTAGGTGCCCGACACCGCGCGCACCGTGCCGTTGAGCGCCGGCCGGCCGCCCGGCGTGCTCAGGCGCAGGTCGCCGCGCAGCTGTGTGTCGAGCCCGCGGCCGCGGATCTGCAGCTTCTCGCCGAGCGCGACCTCGAGGTCGACCTGTGCATTGCGCAGCGCCGCGGGCAGCGCCTGGGCAGCGGGGCGCCCTCCGTTGCCAGACGGGGCCGACGCGGCTTCGCGCACGACGCTGACGTCGCTGTCCAGGCTCGGCGCATTGGCCTTGCTGAAATCGATCAGCCCCTCGTCGACCTTGAACTTGCCGTCGAGCTGCAGGTTCTCGCGTCCGAGCTGCAGCTGCGCCTTCCCGCTCGCGACCAGGCGGCGGTCGATGCGCCCCAGCAGCCGGAAGCGATCGGCCGCCAGCTGCAACCTGGCGCTCGGTGCATCGCCGAGCCGGGCCTCGCCGCTGAGGTCGAGCGTGCCTTCGCCGCCCTTGAACGACAGGCGCTGCAGGCGCGCCACGTCGCCTTCGAGCGACGCGTCGAGCTGACCTTCCGACAGGCCAATGCCTTGCAGCACGTTGCGCACCGTCAGGTCGCCGCCGTGCATGTCGCCGCGCAATTCGGGCGCACCGACTCGGCCACCCAGCGATGCGCTGACGCGCAGGTTGCCGCCCAGGCGCCAACCCGGCGGCACCCACATGCCCCAGGCGCCGAGGTTGGCCACGTGCATCTGCAGCACGCCTTCGAGCGGCGCGTCGGCCCCCGGCCAGCGTGCGCGCGCATCGGTGCGTGCGGTCTGCGCGCCCGCCATCTCGCCGATCTGGCGCCCGGCCAGGCCTTGCGCGAAGCGCCAGACGCCGTCGTGTGCGGAGAAGGCCAGCTGCAGCTCGCCGATGCCCAGCGGCTGCGCGGCGCCGCTTTCGTCGGCGATGCGCAGGTCGCCGCCGGAGCGCGCGAGCACGACCTCGGCATCGAGCTGCTGCGCGGCGCGCACGTCGATGCGCCCGGCCAGCGTGAGGTCGCCGCCCCAGCCGATGTCGGGTTGCAGCCGCGCCAACAGCGGCGCCACCGCCAGCGGCTCGAGCTCGCCCTGCAGGTCGAGACGGTGCCCGTCGGCGCGCCACGACGCCTCGCTCCAGCGCAGCGCCACGCCGCCGGCCATGAGCGCACGGCCGGGCGACAGCTGCGCCCGCGTCAAGCCGCCGCCTGGGTCGAACGCCAGTTCGGCGCGCAGATCCCGGATGTCCAGCCACGGATCGCCCTTGCCGTCGCGGCCGACGATGCGCAGGGCCGCTCCGTCGGCCAACCAGCGGCCACCACCGGCCGCGCTTTGCCAGGTGCCGTGCGCGTCGAGCGTGGCCACCGTGCCGGTGCTGGTGCTGCCGACCAGGTTCTCGCTCCACGCCGGCGGCCGCGCCGGCGTCTCGAGGCGCAGGCTGACGCGGTGCGCCCGCAGCGTGCCGTCGACACGGGCCTGCAATTGGTCGATGCGCTGCGCACCCTGTTGCACGCCCTTGGCGTCCAGCGCCAGCTCGAGCGGTTCGTCGCCGCTGCCGCCGAACTGCCACCGCGCGTGCGCCTCGGCCAGTGCAACAAAGCCGGCTTTCACGCCGACGGCCTGCGCGGTGCCGCTGCCGCCGTGCAGCTCGGGCCAGCGCCCATCGAGCCGGGCCTGCGCCGACAGGTGACCCGTCGAGGGCCACGGCACGGCGGGCAGCAGGCCCGCCCAGGGCTGCAGCGCGGCCGGTGCCGGCAGCGCGACATCGACCTGCCAGCGATCCTGCGCCGGCTCGACGGCGAAGCGGCCGTCGAGCGTGGCCTGGTTGCCGGCGGCGGAGGCGAAGGCGTGCACGCCCAGCGCTTGGCCGTCGCCGCGCACGTCGGCGCGCGCGTCGACCGGCAACCCGGCCAGCGTGCTGCCCGCGAGATCCAGCTGCAGTTGCCCGCGCAGCGCGGCCAGTGCCGATTCACGCTGCCGCGACAGCCGCCCGGCGAGGTCGGACGGGAGCTCCACGTCGAGCTGCCAGCGGCCGTTGGCCCGGTGCGGGCCGCGCGCCCAGCCGGCCTCGGAGGCTGGCCACCAGAGCAGCGGATCGAACTGGTGCAGCTCGCCGTTGCCCACCACGTGCCACGTGCCCGGGCCACCGTCGCGGCGGCGCTGCGCCTTTAGCGTCGCCGCCGCCGTGCCATCGCCCGCACGGGCCCGCAATGCCGTCAACTCGATCGCGTCGGCGCCGACCGTGGCCTTGAACTCGGCCTGGATCGGCCGCGGCGATGCGCCGAGCGTGCCTTCGAGCTTGGCGTCGACGCGCGCCTGCCACGGCGGTGGTGCTTGCGGCCGGGCCTGCGCTGCACTGGCCGCGCGAGCCAGCGGCAGTGGCACACCATCGATCTGCAGCGACACGGTGCCGCCAGCGTGCAGCGGCGGGGCAGCGCCGTGCAGGCGCGTGGCATCGACGTCGGCCAGTTGCAACTGCAGCTGCAGCCCGCTGCCCGCCCACTGGCCGCGACCGGCGATGCGGCCCGCGCCCTGGCGGTCGTCGGCGAGCAGGGCCTCGAACTGGCGGATGTCCAGGCGGTCGAGCCGGTTCGGCGTGCCGCCCAGCTCCAGCTGCAACTCCCGCACCGGCACCCGCTGGCCGTCCCAGCGTCCAGGCTCGTGGTTCTGCGCCTGCAGCGACACCTGGGCGGGGCGGTCGAGCCCGGCGCTCTCGACGGTGGCTTGCGCATCGATGCGCGTGTGCGGTGCGGCGCTGCTGAGCGCGGCCAGGTCGAGCGCCCGCGTCGACAGCTGCAACCCAGCCAGCGGCCAAGCGGCGAACGGCGCGACGCGTGCGCGCACGTCGAGCTGCGGCGCGTTCGGGTTGCCCGCGTCGCCGCGCAGCGTGGCCAGCAGCGTGAAGTCGTCCAGCGGCCCGTCAGCATGGACACTCGCCTGCCACGGGGTGCCGGCCACCGCCGAGGCCTGCAAGCGCAACGCCAACGGCAGCGGCGCGTCGGCACCCACGCGCGCGTCGCCGCTCAGGCGCAGGCGGTCGTTGTGCATCGCCAGGCCCTCGATGCGGTGCTCGGCGCCGTCGTTGTCGCCCACCCGCAGCGCGGCGTGCACGTCACGCCACGGTGCGCTGTCGTCGATCTGCAGCTCACCGATCGACACCGCGTCGATGCGCACACCGATCGGCAGCCGCAGCGGTGGGGGACCGGTGCTGGGTGTGCTTTCCCGCGGTGATTGCCAGGCCGCACGCCTGACGCTGAGGGCGCCGGCCGTCAGCGAGACCCAGGCGCCTTCGAACGGCAGCAGCCGCCACGACGGTTGGTCGAGCACGAGGTCGTCGATCTCCAGCCGCGGCTGCGTGGCGCTGCCCTGCCAGCGCAGCGAGCCGATGTGCAGCCGCTCGCCGATCAGCGACCCCTGCACGTCGATCACGGTGAGCCCGGGTACACGCCCGAGCAGCCAGCGAGTGCCCGCTTCGCTGCGTGCGGCATGCGCCAGAGCCAGCAATACGCCGGCCACGACCAGCAGCGCGACGACCAGGGCCACCAAGCCGCGCCACGCGCGCCGATGCTTGCCGTGCGGCGCGGGGCTCGGCGTGTCGGGGGTGGCGGCGGGCGGGTTCATCGGCCTCTCGCGACGCTAGAACGCAATGCCCACCGACACGTGCAGACGTACCTGATGCAGCTCTTCGCCGTAGGCCACGTCGGCGCGCAACGGGCCCACGGGGCTGCGCCAGCGCACGCCGACACCGTAGCCCATCGCGGGCTTGAAGCCCTGCCACGTTTCGGCGGCGCGGCCCGCATCGACGAACACGGCCCACCAGACGCTGGGCAGGCGTTCGAACGGACGCGCCACCTCGACGCTCGCGGTGGCCAGCACGTTGCCGCCGATGATCGCGCCGTCATCGCCGACGGGGGCCAGCGTGCGGTAGTCGTAGCCGCGCACCGAGTCGTCGCCACCGGCGCGAAACGCCAGCGAGTCGGGTATCGCGACCGCGTCGCGCTTGAAGATCTGCCCCAGCTCGAGCCGCCCGCTGGTGTACCACGACTGCCCGAGCGGCAGGTAGCCGGTGAAGCGGCCGTACAGGCGCGCGAACGGTCCGCGCTCGGCGAAGTTGCTCGTCGCCCAGCCGCCGCCCGTCTGCCACGACAGGGTCAGGCCGCGCGTCGGCAGGAGCACGCTGTCCAGGTTGCGCCAGATGCCGTGCCACTGCGCACTGAACGCGTCGGCCTCCTTGACGACGCTGGTCGCGAGGATCGTCTGCACCGAGCGATCGAGGGCGAGGAAGTACAGTCGCTCGATGCGGTTGGTGTCCTGCGTGCGGCCCACGCGCACGCTCTGCGACAGCACGTCGTCGAGGTCGGTCTGCAGACGCTCGGCCTGGATACCCACCATGTTGCGGTAGAAGTGCTCGCCCGGGTGCGTGCTCAGCTCCGCGTCGACCGACTGCTTGTCGCGACCGTACTCGACCTTGCCGTGGAAGCTCGCCGGGTAGTCGAACACCCGGCGGTGCGTGTACTCCGCGGTGGCACGCGGCCCGGTGTTGGCGCTGATGCCGACGCCGAGCGTCAGCGCCTGCAGCGGCAGCTCGTGCAGTTGCACGGTCACCGGCGACGCGTCGGCCTTCGTCGGGTCGTTGTCGTAGGTGATCGTGATGGTGTCGAACAGGTTGGCCTTTCGCAGCCGCTCCTGGTAGTCGAGCAGCAGCTGTTCGGTCAGCGGCTCGCCGGGGCCGAAACCGGCCAGGTGCCGCACCGGCGCCTCGTCTTGTCTGGCCAGGCCGCGGATGTGCAGCTCTCCGGCGCGGAACAGCGGGCCGCTGTCCAACGCCAGCGTCAGCTGCACACGGTTGTCGGCGGCGTCGATCCGTGCGGCGCTGCCGGTGATGCTGGCATTGGCATAGCCCGCGGCGCGCAGATGGGCCAACGCGCCGGTCTTGGCCGATGCCCAGTCGGGGTTGCGGAACACGTCGCCGGTGGGCAGCGGCCACCACGCGTGCAGGGCCTGGATGGTCTTGCGCGCGGCTTCGTCGCTGGCATCGGCGCGCTCGCGCAGCACGCCGCTCACCGACAGCGACACCTCGTCGATCTTGACTCGCGGGCCCGGCACCACCTTCACGTGGACCACCGACGGCGGCCCGCGGTCGCGCCGAACCTGCACTTCGGGGTGGAAGTAGCCCTCGGTCTCGAGCAGCCCGCGCACCTGCGCCGGTGCCACCGCCACCAGCCGCAGCCATTCCACCTCGTCGGGCGCCTCGGACTCGGCCAGCGCAGCCAGCCGCGCCAGGTCGAGGTTGCGCTGCAGCAGCGTGCGCAACTCGGCGGGGGCGTCGATCACCAGGCCGTCTGTCTTGGGCGGCGCGGGCGGCGGCTCGCCGCCGGGGCGCGGCCCGTCGAGCGGCAGGCTCTGCGGCTCGACGGCGCGCGCCGACCCTTCCTGCTGATCCAGCAGCGCGCAGCCCGACAGCATCAGCACCACCAGCAGCCCCGCGAGCGCGCTTGGCCGGCGCGCTCGGCGCGTCACTTGCTGAGCAGGCGCATCGCCGATTCCAGCCCCAGCAGCGTGAGCGGGAACATGCGTTGGTGCATCAGCTGCTGGATGATCGCGATGCTCTGGCGGTATTGCCATACGCCCTGCGGCTCGGGGTTGATCCAGGCGTATTTGGGGAACGCGCGCGTGATGCGCTGCAGCCACTCGGCGCCGGGCTCCTCGTTGTTGTATTCGACGCTGCCGCCGGGCTGCAGGATCTCGTACGGGCTCATCGTCGCGTCGCCGACGAAGATGAGCTTGTAGTCCTTGTTGTACTTGTGGATCAGGTCCCAGGTCGGCGTCTTCTCGGAGAAGCGGCGCCGGTTGTTCTTCCACACGAAGTCGTACAGGCAATTGTGGAAGTAGAAGAACTCCAGGTGCTTGAATTCGGTCTTGGCGGCCGAGAACAGCTCCTCGACGCGGTGGATGTGCTCGTCCATCGTGCCGCCGACGTCCATCAGCAGCAGCACCTTCACCTTGTTGTGCCGCTCGGGGATCATCTTGATGTCGAGCAGCCCGGCGTTGGCCGCGGTGCTGTGGATGGTGTCGTCGAGGTCGAGTTCGAGATCCGAGCCCTCGCGCGCGAAGCGGCGCAGCCGCCGCAGCGCGACCTTGATGTTGCGCGTGCCGAGCTCGAGCGTGTCGTCGTAGTCCTTGTAGGCGCGCTGGTCCCACACCTTCACCGCCGAGCGGTTGCGGCCCTTGTCCTGGCCGATGCGGATGCCCTGCGGGTTGTAGCCGTAGGCGCCGAACGGGCTGGTGCCGCCGGTGCCGATCATCTTGCTGCCGCCTTCGTGGCGCTGCTTCTGCTCCTCGAAGCGCTTCTTCAGCGTCTCCATCAGCTCGTCCCAGCCCATCTTCTCGATCGCCGCCTTCTGCTCGGGCGACAGCTCGAGCTCGAGCGTCTTGCGCAGCCAGTCGAGCGGGATGTCCTGGCTGAAGTCGGTGAGCAGCTCGACGCCCTTGAAGTAGGCCGAGAACGCGCGGTCGAACTTGTCGAACTGCGCCTCGTCCTTCACCAGCGACGTGCGCGCCAGGTAGTAGAACTCGTCGACCGACGGGCCGATCACGCCGGCCTTGATCGCCTCGAGCAGCGTCAGGTACTCCTTGACCGAGACCTTCAGCTTGGCGGCGCGCAGCGTGTAGAAGAAGTTGATCAGCATGGCGGCCGGACCCCGCACAAACGGCGGCGTCCCCTCGACAGGGCCCCAAGCATAGCCGGGCCGGCTGGATTGCGCCGACTCGTGCGCGACATGGCGGCCGGCCCTGCGATCAGCGGGTGGGCATGCGGGCGTTGCGGTTGGTCAGGCTCGGCGGCTTGATCACGTGCCCCTGCGTCACGGGTGCGGCTTGGCCGGCAGCCAGCGGACTTACGCGCGGGCTCGCCATCAGCGGCAAGCACGCCGGGCTGCCGCTGTTGACGCTGTCGCGGTAGGCCAGCGCGGACGCCAGCTGGCCCTCGGCCGGGTCGCCGAGCGCGTGGTCGAGGTCGTCATTGGCCGCGCAGCCCGGCACGTTGTCGGCGGTGAGGCCGGTGCCGCCGGGGATGAAGCCGTTGGCGTAGTCGCCGAACCCCTTGGCGTTGACGCCCTGGAACTCGATCGGGAAATAGGTGATGCCGCAGTTGTCCTGGGGGAAGAAGCCATACGGCTTGCCGCAGGTGGTGCTGCCGATCAGCCGCACATCGACGTCGACGCCGCGCAGGCTGTTGATGATCGCCTCGCTGGCAGAACAAGTGCTGCCGCTGACCAGCACGTAAATGCGCGACAGGTTCAGCGTCGGCAGCGGGCTATTGCTCGTGCACTGGAAATTGGTGTCGGGCAGGCAGGCCAGGCTCTCGAACCCGGTGCTCGAGTTCTCGCCGGAACGCTTGTTGTTGAAGATCGTGCTCTCGAACACCTGGCCGTTCGTGCGTGCGGCGCCGGCGATCATGTACGCCACCTCGCTGGCGATGAACAGATAGCCGCCGCCGTTGTAGCGCAGGTCAAGCACGAGGTCGCTGACCGCGTTGTTCTGCATCACCGTCATCGCGTTGGTCAGGTCCGGCTCGGCGGTCAGGACGTGGTCGTTGAACAGCAGGTAGCCGACCTTGGTGTTGTTGATGTTGAGGATCTGCGACTGCACCGACTTGAGCAGCACGTCGCCCGCGACGAACGTATAGGTCGTCGTCGTCGCGCCCCGCGCCAGGCTCAGCGTGTGCTGCGTGCCGGAGGCCGGGAACAGTGCGGCGCTCAACACGTTGACGCCACCCTGGGTCGTGTCGTCGGCCAACACATTGTCGGCGGACAACAGCGTGTCGCCGCGGCGCACGCCGGCTATGTCGGCCTGCGATCCGGCGTGCACGTACGCGACCCGGATCGAGCGCGGCGCGTTCGGGGGTTCCAGGATCTGCCACTCCGTCCCGTAGCCGACGGTCGAACCACTGTTGACGAGCGCGTCCCACGCCCTGGTGGGGTAGGTGAAGCTGAAGCGGTCCTCCGGCTTGCCTGGAGGATTGGTGAACGGCCGCGTCAGGTCCAGAAAGTAGGTGTCGATCGACTCGTAGAAGCCGAGCAGCGTGTCATTGCTGTAGATCGGGTCTGACGCATTGACCGCGGGCACCTTGTCGTACCACAGGTAGTTCCGATCGATGTACTCGCGCACCCACGTCTTCTCGGTGCCGATGTTGCCGTCGGTGGTCGGCGCGGTGGCGTCGCCGCGGAACGGGTTGTTCGGCGAGCACGATTGCGCCAGGACGGTCGGCGGCAGCACCGAGCCGCCACCGCCGCCGCCGCACGAGGTCAATGCCGCGACGGCGAGCGCCGCGAAGATCCAACGCATGCCGTGTTGCCGTTCGCCGCGCATCACACCGTCTCCCTCGAAATCCACGAGCCGACGGCATTGTAGGAAGCCGCCGCCGAACGGCCGGCAACCGTTGGTTAGCCGGCGCGCGCCTTGCGCGAACGTTTCATCGATGCGGGCGGGCTCGCATCGTGCCGCGCCAGCCAATCGAAGAACTCCTGGTACCAGAGCCTGCTGTTGCGCGGCTTGAGCACCCAGTGGTTCTCGTCGGGAAACCACAGCAGCCGCGCCGGCACGCCGCGCGCCTTCAGCGTGTTGTAGTAGGCGAGGCCCTGCGCATCGGGCACGCGGTAGTCGAGCGCGCCGTGGATCACCAGCGTCGGCGTGTGCATCGTGCCGGCCACCGCGTGCGGGCTCTGCGCGTGCACCTTGGCCATGTCGTCCCAGTACGCGGCGCCGAGCTCCCTGGGGAACCAGGTGTAGGCATCCTCGGCGAACATGCCCACCCAGTCGAAGCAGCCGGCGTGGCACACGTACGCGGCGTAGCGGCCGCGCTTCACGTGGCCGTTCATCCACGCCACCATGTAGCCGCCGTAGCTGCCGCCGGCGGCGAACACGCGGCGGCGGTCGATCCACGGCTGCTTCACGAACCAGTCGGTCGCGGCCTCGATGTCGTGCAGCTCGAGCTGGCCCCAGCGGTGCGTGATCGAATCGAGGAACGCATAGCCGAAGCCGGACGAGCCGTGGTAGTTGACAGCCGCCACCACGTAGCCCTGGGCGGCGAACACCTTGTTGTTCCAGCGGTAGTGCCAGCCGTCGCCCGGCGCCGTGTGCGGCCCGCCGTGGATCGTGTGCAGCAGCGGGTACGACTTCTTGGCGTCGAACCCCGGTGGGTAGAACACCCACATCTGCACGCGGTCGCCCTGCGCGCCCGTGATCCACACCTCTTCGTGGCGTCCGAGGTCGAGCGCGGCGAACAGCTTGTCGTTGAAGCGCTCGATGCGCCGCGGCGGCGCGCCCGGCACGTGCGCCGTCGCCTGCGCCGGGTGGTCGGCCGCATCCGCGACAGTCACCAGCGTGCCGGCCCGCTTGTCGTAGCCTTGCACGGTGCCGCCTTGCACCAGCACCTCGGCGCGGCGGTCGCCGCGATCGAAGCGCCACAGGTGCGTGCGGCCCTTCTGCTCGGCCATCAACAGCAGCGCCAGGCCGTCGTCCTCCCAGTGCAGCGGCGCATGGACCTCGTGGTCCCACTCGGCGCTCTCGACCTCCCAGCGTCGGCCCGCCCGGCTCCACACCGCGAGCTGGTTGGGCATCGTGTGCTTCAGGCCGTCGTGCCTGGCGAGGAACGCGATCTGCGAGCCATCGGGGCTGTAGCGCGGCGCGCCGGCGCTCCAGTTGGCGTCGTGCACCAGCACGTCGAAGCGCCCGCTCTTCAGGTGCAGCTCGGCCAGCGCATAGCGGTTGTCGAGCCGCTTCTCGTCGGCCGGGT
Source organism: Burkholderiaceae bacterium (assembly GCA_035455385.1). GTDB lineage: Bacteria > Pseudomonadota > Gammaproteobacteria > Burkholderiales > Burkholderiaceae_C > JAEUPI01. The sequence continues at coordinate 1,559 of DATIFD010000278.1, read as the reverse complement.
CGTAGGCGAACACGATGCGCTGGCCGTCGGGCGAGATGTCGAAGCTGTCGGCCCCGGGCTCGGCGCGCTCGAGCTCGTAGCCGCTGCCTTCGAACAGGTTGCGCGCGCGGCCGGTCGCGACGTCCATCACGTGCAGCTGCGGCACGCGGCCCATCGGCAGCGAGTGATCCCAGTAGCGGTACAGCGCCTCGCTCGTCGCGTAGCCGGTCTCCTTGCGGTCGTTGAATGCCCTCAGCCGCTTGGCCTGTGCCGTCTCGCCCTTGGCATCGGGCCACACCCACGACACGAACGCGATCCGCTTGCCGTCCGGAAACCAGCGGAAGGCCTCGACGCCGGTGGCCACGTGGCCGACGCGGCGCGCCTCGCCGCCGTCGGGCGCGATCAGGTAGAACTGCGGCTGCTCGTCCTTCTTGCCCTGCTGTTCGCGCTTGGCCACGAAGCCTACCGCGTCGCCGCGCGGGCTGAAGGCGGGCTGGCCGTCCTTGTCGCCGCACTGGGTGAGCGCGCGCGGCTCGCCGCCGAGCGTCGACAGCAGCCAGATCGATGCGTGCGACGCGTTGTCGTGCATCGAGTGGCGTGACACCGCCACCGCCGCCTGCGCGCCGTCTGGCGACAACGACACGTGGCCCAGCCGCTCGATCTTCCACAGGGCGTCGATGTCGATCTTTTTCTTCTTCGCCATGTCATGCCTCTCCGCTGCTGCGGTGGTGACGTGAAACGGTCCGCGATCAGCGCGGCTTCTGGAGCTGCCAGTCGAGGTGCGCGCGCACCGTGGGCCACTCGGCCGCGATGATGCTGTAGACGGCCGTGTCGCGCAGGTTGCCCTGGGCGTCGCGCAGGTGCGAGCGCAGGATGCCGTCGAGCTGCGCGCCGAGCCGCTCGATCGCGCGCCGGCTCTGGGTGTTGAAGCGGTGGGTGCGGAACTCCACCGCGATGCAGCCCAGCGTGTCGAACGCATGCGCCAGCAGCAGCCGCTTGCACTCGGTGTTCAGCGGCGAGCGCTGCACGCGCCGCGCGTACCAGGTCGAGCCGATCTCGACGCGCTTGTTGGTCGCATCGACGTTCATGTAGGTCGTCATGCCGGCGATGCGACCATCGGCATCGAACACGGTGAACGGCGTCATCGACCCCTTGGCGTGCAGATCGAGCCGGCGCGCGATCTCGAGGGCCATGCCTTCGGGCGACGGCACCGCGGTGTACCAGAGCCGCCACAGCTCGCCGTCCTTCACCGCCTCGACCAGGCCGGGCTCGTGCGCGGGGGAGAGCGGCTCGACTCGGACGTGTTGACCGCGCAGCGTGACGGGTTCGGGCCAGCTCATCGTTCAGTGGCTCCTTCGTGCGTGGAGCAGCGCGGCAGGCGGTGCCCGGCAGGGGCTCCTACTGTGGCGGTCGGCCGTGCAGGCCGACTGCGCTGCGATGCTCGCGCCACGAGGGCGGCTGCGGTACCGCCGTCCGCAGCGCTGAACGCGCCGCGATCTTCACGGCGTCCTCGCCGGTCCGCCGCCTGCGGCGCCGGACTCCCCCTCGCGCCGCTGCGCTTCTCGCCGCCCCACAAGTCG
>DATIFD010000277.1:0-2975 GCA_035455385.1 Burkholderiaceae bacterium | reverse complement strand
TGGCCCCCTCGCGTCACTTGACGTACAGCTTGGACACCATCTTGTGGTGGCCGATGCCGCAGTACTCGTTGCACACGATCGCGTAGTTGCCGGCGCGGTTGGGGGTGATCGTCACCACGTGCTCGTAGCCCGGCAGCACCTGCACGTTGATGTTCTCGGGCTGCAGCGAGAAGCCGTGCTGATAGTCCATCGCGCTCAGGTGCAGGCGGTAGGTCTTGCCCTGCTCCAGCTCGAGAATCGGCCACCAGGCCCACAACCGCGCGATCAGGTAGACGTCGGATCCCGCCGGCGGCTTGACCACCGGGATCTTGTCGTCGGTCTCGGTGCGGACGGTGTACTTGTCGACCATCTCCTGCGCCGCCCTCGAGAACTGCTCGGGCCTGACGCGGTAGGTTTCGTTGGACAGGTTCTGCTTACCGTACAGGTGCCAGTACGGCATCATGAAGAACATCACCAGGCACCAGATGAACGCGATCGCGATCCAGATGATCTCGACCTTGTCGATCGGCTGCTTCCACCAGACGCGTCTGGCGGGCGGGAGGATGGCGCTCATGCTCGCGGCCTCCCTGCTACTTGCCCAACGGGCTGATCGGGATGCCGACGATCTCCATCACGCCCCACACGATGTAGAGCACGGTGGGCATCGCCACGCCGAGGAACAGCAGCAGGAACGGGTTCTCCAGAATCTGCTGGAACGCGGGGATCGGTCCCTCGTCGTCGGCGTCGGGTGCGGCGGGCTCGGCCATGGTCGCTCTCCTGGGTCCGGATGTGCGTGGCACTCTAGGCAGCGGCCAGTCGGGCCGACTTGAACTGGTTCAAGGTTTTCGAAACGCTGCGCTGCAGCACCGGCATCGCGCACAAACTTGAAGGGCATCAAGGTCGCACGCTGCGGCTTCCGCCAGCATGGCGCCCAGCAATCGCCCGACGCCAATGCCCGTGTTGCGACTCATCCCGGCCGCCGGCCGCCGCGTGTTCCTGTGGGCCGACCGGTTGTTCAATCGCCTGTTCGGCAACGCGGTCAACCCGCTGTACTACCTGGGCACGATCAGTTGCCTGATGTTCGCGCTGGTCACGGTCAGCGGCTTCTACCTGTATGCGTTCTACGAAACCGGCGTCGACACCACCTACGCGTCGGTCGAGCGGCTGACGCACGGCCAGTGGTGGCTCGGCGGCGTGATGCGCAGCGTGCACCGCTACGCCAGCGACGCGATGGTGCTGACGATGCTGCTGCACCTGGCGCGGCATTTCTGCTTCGACCGCTACCGCAGTTTTCGCGCCTTCTCGTGGATCACCGGCATCGTGCTGCTGTGGCTGGTCTACGTCAGCGGCGTCAACGGCTACATGCTGCCTTGGGACCGGCTGGCGCAGTTCACCGTGGTGTCGGTGGCCGAGTGGTTCGACGCGCTGCCGGTGTTCCGCGGCACGCTGGTGCGCAACTTCGTGCTGCCCGAGGCGATCACCGACCGCTTCTTCTCGCTGCTGCAGTTCCTGCACATCGGCATTCCGCTGGCGGCGCTGGCGGCGCTGTGGATCCACGTGCAGCGGGTGCCGCGCGCGCGCGTGGTGCCGCCGCGCCCGCTGGCGATCGGGCTGATCGTGATGCTGCTGGTGCTGTCGCTGGCGTGGCCGGTGCTCGGGCAGGGTGCCGCGCAGTTCGCATCGTTGCCGCAACGCGTGCGGCTCGACTGGTTCTATCTGTCCGTGCTGCCGGCGGTCAGCCAGGGTCACGCGCTCGGCATGTGGGCGGTGGTGGGCGGTCTGACGCTGCTGGCGCTCGCGTTGCCCTGGCTGCCGCCGAAGCGCATCGACAAGAGCGTTTCGGCGTGGCAGGTCACGCTGCACCCCGGAGCCGCGAGCTACGCGGCGCGCAGCGGCGAGACCTTGCTCGACGCGGGGCTGCGTGCCGAGCTGACGCTGCCGTACGAATGCCGCTCCGGCGGCTGCGGGCGCTGCCGCGTGCACCTGCTGCAAGGCCGCGTCGACGACGGTGGCGACCAGGCCTCGTCGCTGACCCCCGAGCAGCGCGCGCACGGCGACATCCTGCTGTGCTGCGCCTGCGCGTTGTCGGACGTCGAGATCGAGCTGACCGCGGGCACGGCGGCCGCCGGCGCGTCGTACGAGGCCACGGTGATCGGGCTCGAACGTCTGGCGCCCGAGGTGATGAAGGTGTTGCTGGTGTTGGACCATGGGCGACGCATCGCCTACCAGGCCGGCCAGTACATCCAGATCGTGCTGGCCCGCGGGCAGCGGCGCGCCTATTCGTTCACCGCGCCGAGCGGCGAGACGCGCGACATCGAGCTGCACGTGCGCCGCATGCCTGGTGGTCTGTTCACCACCCAGGTCTTCGAGCGCATGGAGCCCGGCGACACGCTGCAGATCGAGGGCCCTTTCGGGGCCTTCGTGCTGCGCGAGCCGAGTCCGCGGCCGCTGATCTTCGTCGCCGGGGCGACCGGCTTCGCGCCGGTCAAGAGCCTGTTGGAGCAGGCGTTTCGCGCCGGCATCGCGAAGCCGATGCATCTGTACTGGGGCGTGCGGCGCCCCGAGGACCTGTACATGCGCCAGCTCGCCGAGGCCTGGACCCTCGAGCACAAGAACTTCCACTTCGTGCCGGTGATCTCCGAGCCGCAGCCTGGCGACGGCTGGACCGGCCGCACGGGCCTGGTCCACGAGGCGATCCTGCAGGACTTCCCCGATCTGTCGGGCCACCTGGTGTATGCCTGCGGCTCGGTGCGCATGGTGGAGGTGGCGCGGCCGGCCTTCGTCGCGCACGGGCTGTCCGAAGACGCCTGCTTCTCCGACGCCTTCACGCCGGCAGCCGGCTCGGGCACGGCCTAGCTGTGATGTTCCGATAGGTTGTTCATCCGTCCCTGATTTGGGAGGCTGGGGTTGTCGAAGCCTTCAGCGACCGAATCAGGAGAACGGATGAACAGCCACAAGCATGCGAGATTGACGGCTATTGGTCGAGCCCTGCTGGT
>DATIFD010000276.1:0-2488 GCA_035455385.1 Burkholderiaceae bacterium | reverse complement strand
TGCATGCCGAAGAGCTTCGTGCGCCTGTCGGCCGGCCGCCAGCAGATGAGCGACGCGGTGCAGGCGCTGTGCTTCCTAGCCGGTGCCAACTCGATCTTCTACGGCGAGATCATCACCACCCGCGAGTACCAGGACCGCCTCGACACGCTGGAGCGCGTGCGCCAGGCCGACCTCCACGTCTGCTGCGGCGGCATCGTCGGCATGGGCGAATCGCGCACCCAGCGCGCCGGCCTGATCGCACAGCTCGCTTCGCTCGACCCGCAGCCGGAGTCGGTGCCGATCAACCTGCTGGTTCAGGTCGAGGGCACGCCGCTCGCCGGCACCGAGGCGCTCGAGCCGCTGGAATTCGTTCGCACCATCGCCGTCGCGCGCATCTGCATGCCGAAGAGCTTCGTGCGCCTGTCGGCCGGCCGCCAGCAGATGAGCGACGCGGTGCAGGCGCTGTGCTTCCTAGCCGGTGCCAACTCGATCTTCTACGGCGAAAAGCTCCTCACCACCGGCAATCCCGAGTGGGAGCGCGACCAGCGCCTGTTCGACAGCCTGGGCCTGACCGCGTTGTGACGCACGCCGCGCTGACCCGCCTGCAGCAGGGGCTGGCGGCGCTGAAGGTCGAGCATCTCGAGCGCAGCCGCCGGGTGCTCGACGGCACGCAGGGCGCGCACGTCACGGTCAACGGCCAGCGCGTCGTCTCCTTCTGCAGCAACGACTATCTCGGCCTCGCCGCCGATCCGGCACTGGTGGCCGCCGCGCATCGCGCGCTCGATCAGTGCGGCGTCGGTGCCGGTGCGGCCCATCTCATCACAGGGCACCACCGCTTCCATCACGACTTCGAAGCGGCCTTCGCGCGCTTCGTCAGCAAGCCGGCGGCGCTGCTGTTTTCCACCGGCTACATGGCGAACCTTGCGGTACTCACGGCACTGCTCAATCGGAAGGGCGAGGTGTTCGCCGACAAGTTGAGCCATGCCTCGCTGGTCGATGCTGCGCAGCTCTCGGGCGCGAGCTTCACCCGCTATCGGCACAACGACCTGGCGCAGCTCGAGGGCCAGCTGGCAGCGAGCGCGGCGCAGGACAGGCTGATCGTCTCCGACCTGGTATTCAGCATGGACGGCGATGTCGCGCCGGTCGACGCGCTGCTCGATCTCGCCGAGCGCTACGATGCCTGGCTGTATCTCGACGATGCGCACGGCTTCGGCGTGCTGAACGACGGCCGTGGCGGCCTCACCGAGCGGGCGCATGCGAGCGACCGCGTGATCTATCTCGCTACGCTCGGCAAGGCAGCCGGCGTCGCGGGCGCGGCGGTGGCCGCGCACCCAAGCGTAATCGACTGGCTGATCCAGAAGGCGCGCCCCTACATCTATACCACCGCCTCGCCACCACTGCTGGCGGCGTGCCTGCTGGAAAGCCTGCGCCTGATCGAGGCAGGTGCGACGCGGCGCGAGCGCCTAAAAAGCCATATCGCGCAGCTGCGTGAGGGCCTTGCCGATCTCAAGGCGGGCGCGCTGATGCCGTCCGCCACGCCGATCCAGCCGCTGCTGATCGGCGCGAATGCCGATGCGGTGCGGCTGTCGCAGGCCCTGCTCGAGCGTGGTCTGCTGGTGCCGGCGATCCGCACGCCGACCGTGCCCTCCGACACGGCGCGGCTGCGCATCACACTGTCGGCCGCGCACAGCGCGGGGGACGTCGCACAATTGGTCGAGGCCCTGCATGCCGTCGCCTAAACCCGTTCTTGCGTTGGTGCATGGCTGGGGCATGAACGCGCGCGTGTTCGATTCGCTGGCCGCCCTGCTGGCGGGTGATTTCGAGGTGCGTGCGCTCGACCTGCCCGGCCACGGCGGACGCGATGCGCTGGCGGGCAACACCCTGCAAGCCTGGGCCGACGATCTGGCGCGGCAACTGCCTGAGGGGGCCGCGCTGCTCGGCTGGTCGCTCGGCGGGCAGGTGGCCATGCGGGCGGCGCTCGACCATCCGCACAAGATTGCGCGCATCGTGCTGCTGGCCTCGACTCCGAAGTTCGTCGCGACAGGAGGCTGGGAACGCGGCATGGCGCCTGCCGACCTGCAGGACTTCGGCGAGGCACTGCTGGCCGATCCGCAGGCGACGCTGCTGCGCTTTCTGAGCCTGCAGACACGCGGCATGCCGGGACAGAAAGCCCTGCTGCAGCAACTGCGGCAGACGCTGCTCGCCGCGCCCGCCGCACGCAGCGAGGCGCTGGCGGGCGGACTGGCGATATTGCGCGACACCGACCTGCGCGATGAGCTGGCGCGGCTGGCGCAACCCGCCCTAATTCTGCACGGCGCGCTCGACACGCTCACGCCGCCGGCGGCGGGCGCCTGGCTGGCCGGGCGCTTGCCGTCCGCGCAGCACATCGAGTTTGCCCGTGCTGCGCACGCGCCGCATCTGTCGCACGGCGCCGAGGTGGCCGCCGCGATGGTGCGTTTTGCCCATGACTGAGGCGGAACTCGATTTCGCCGAAGTGCGGCGCGCCTTC
>DATIFD010000275.1:0-3142 GCA_035455385.1 Burkholderiaceae bacterium | reverse complement strand
AACACGATGGCCATGAACGTGGGCGCCGGCGGCGGACAGGAGCCGGACGTGATGATCGACATCAATACCACGCCGTTGATCGACGTGATGCTGGTGCTGATCATCATGCTCATCATCACGATCCCGATCCAGACCCATGCGGTCAAGATGAACATGCCGATCGCGCCCAGCGCGCAGCCGCCGAAGCCACCAGAGATCGTGCGCATCGACATCGACTTCGACGGCACCATCGGCTGGAACGGCACCGTCGTGCAGAAGGAAGAACTGCTCGAACGGCTCGCTCAAGTGGCTCAGATGCCCGATCAGCCCGAAGTCCACCTGCGGCCGAACAAGCTCGTGACGTACAAGGTGGTCGCGATGGTGATGGCCAACGCGCAGCGCCTGGGTGTCACCAAGATCGGCCTGGTCGGCAACGAGCAGTTCTTGAATTGACCCACCCCCGACGCGCCTTCGGCGCCTCCCCCTCAAGGGGGCGCCGCCAGCGGCCCGGCGGAGCCGGCTCCGCGGAGGCCGCTTGGGCACGATGGACCACCTGCGGTAGAAGCAAGCGATGAAGCAACTGCGTACCTGGATTGGCGCGTTCGTGGCCTGCGTGTGCCTGACTGTCGCCCACGGTCAATCCGTGCGCCCCGAGGTCGGCAAGCCGCTGCAACAGGCGGCCGATCTGCTGAAGGCCGGCAAGGCCCGCGAAGCGCTGGCCAAGGTGCGCGAGGCCGATGCGGTGGCCGGCAAGACACCGGGCGAGCAATTGCTGATCGACCGCATGAAAGCCTCGGCCGCGCAGCGAGCGGGCGACAACGCCGCGGCAATTCAGGCGCTGGAGGCGCTGTTCAATTCCGGCAAACTCCCCGGACCCGAGCAGGCCCAGACCGCCGAGATGATCGCGTTCGCATACTCGCAGCAGAAGGACTGGGCCCGCACCAACCAGTGGGTGCAACGCGCCCAGGCAGCCGGCAACACCAGCGCGCAACTGAAGCAGCTGCAGGCCTACGCACAGAGCCAGAGCGGCGACTACACAGCAATCGCCAAGGAGGCGCAAGCTGCGGTGGCAGCGGCCGAGCAGGCGGGTCGCAAGCCCGACGAGGGCGACCTGCTGCGCCTGGCAGACGCGCAGCAGCGCACCGGCCAGACGCAGGCTCGCGCTGCGACGCTGGACAAGCTGCTGGCCAACTATCCGAAGAAGGAATACTGGAGCATCTTGCTCGGCCAGCTGCCGCGCAAGAGCGGCTTTTCCGATCGCTTCTCGCTCGACCTGTTCCGGCTGCGTCTGGCCACCGGCAACCTGACCAAGACCGACGACTTCATGGAGATGGCCCAGCTGTCGCTGCAGGCGGGCTATCCAGCCGAGGGCAAGGCCGTCATCGAGAAGGGCTTCGCCAGCGGCGCGCTCGGCACCGGCGCCGAGGCCGAGCGGCACAAGCGCCTGCGCGACCTCGCGCTGAAGCAGGAAGCCGAGGTCAAGGAGTCGATCGAGCGCCAGGCCCAGGAGGCGGCCGCGGCCAAGGACGGCGACGCGTTGGTCCATGTCGGCTACGTCTACGTCACGATGGGCCAATACGACAAGGGCATCGGGCTGATCGAGCAGGGTCTCGCCAGGGGCGGGCTCAAGCGACCCGAGGACGCGAAGCTGCACCTCGGCATGGCGCTGTTGCAGTCGGGCAAGAACAAAGGCAAGGCCGTGCAGACGCTGCGCAGCGTGCAGGGCAACGACGGCGCAGCCGACCTCGGCCGCCTCTGGGCGGTGTACGCCAGCCAGTCCTGAGCCGGCGCCTCGCCAGTGCTGCCCGACTACGTCGAAGCGCTCGGCGACGGCCTCTATGCGGTCGACACGGGCTTCGTGCGGCCGCGGTTCGATGCGGCGTACCTGATCGTCGACGACGGCCGCGCGGCGTTCATCGACACCGGCACCAACCACGCGGTGCCGCGCCTGCTGGCGGCGCTGGCGGCTCTGGGTCTTCCGCTCGACGCGGTGGACTGGGTGATCCCGACCCACGTGCACCTCGACCACGCCGGCGGCGCCGGGCTGCTGATGCAATCGCTGCCGCGCGCGCGCATGGCGGTGCATCCGCGCGGGCTGCGACACATGGTCGACCCGACGGCGCTGTACGCCGGCGCCACTGCCGTCTACGGCGAGGAGGCGATGGCACGCTCCTACGGCGCACCGGTGGGCGTGGACTCGGCACGCGCCAGCGTCACCGCCGACGGCATGACGCTGACGCTCGGGCAGCGTGTGCTCGAATTCATCGACACGCCCGGGCACGCGCGGCACCACCACTGCATCTGGGACGCCCGCACCCGCACCTGGTTCACTGGCGACACCTTCGGCCTCGCCTACCCCGAGCTCGTCAACGAGCGCGGCCGCTGGGTCACGCCGACCAGCGCGCCGGTGCAGTTCGACCCCGAGCCGCTGAAGGCGTCGGTCGCGCGGCTGCTGGCACGTGAGCCGCTGGCGCTGTGCGTGACCCACTTCGGCCGCGTGCCCAACGCGCCGCACCTCGGACCGCTGCTGGCGTCGCAGATCGACGAGATGGCGGCGATCGGGCAGCGCTGCCGTCGGGCGCAGGACCGCCACGCGCGGCTGTGCGACGCGATGCGTGCGATGTATGCGCACCGGTTGGCCGAGCACGGCTTCACCGACCTCGAGGCCAGACTCGCGCTGCTCGCCGACGACGTCGAGATCAATGCGCAGGGACTCGGCGCCTGGCTCGACCGGACGGCGTAGCATCGCGCCATGGGCAAGCCATCGTTCGCATTGCAGGACCGCGTCGCGGTGGTCACCGGTGCGGCGCAGGGCATCGGTGCCGCGTGCGCGCACCGGCTGGCAGCCGACGGGGCCGCGGTGGCATTGTGGGATGTCGACATCGCGAAAGCGCAGACGCTGGCGGACGAGTTGCGCGCCGGCGGTATCCGCTCGTTCGCGCATCGCTGCGACGTGTCGCGCAAGGCCGAGGTCGACGCTGCGCTGGCCGCCACGCAGCAGGCCCTGGGTCGCGTCAACGCGCTGGTCAACAACGCCGGCATCTTCAGGGCCGCCGACTTCCTGGACATCACCGAGGCCGACTGGGACGCGGTGATCGACGTCAACCTCAAGGGTTCGTTTCTGGTCGCACAGGCAGTGGTGCGCGAGATGGTGGCCGCGGCA
>DATIFD010000274.1:0-3167 GCA_035455385.1 Burkholderiaceae bacterium | reverse complement strand
ACAACTCGTCGATCAGCACCGCGGCCTCGGTGTCGTCGACCTCGGGTAGCGCCTGGTCCAAGCCCTGCGCGAGGCCCTGCAGCACGCGGCCGAAACCGACGGTCGGCTGAATGCGCTGCGCCAGGCGATGGTCGAGGTCGCGGGCCAAGGGCCCCACGCAGCTGCGAGGCGCCTGGATCACCGTTTGCCGAAACGGCCGGTCGAACCGGAGCCGGTAGGGCCGCGAGTTGTGGAACAGCAGCATGTCGCCCGGCAGCAGCAAGGCGCGCCCGCCCGCCTGCTCGACGCCGCAGGTGCCGGCGTGCTGCACCATGAAGGTGTAGATGTCCCGCTCATTGGTGCGCGAGATCTGCGCGGCGTCGCGGCGTACGCACTGTGCTCCGGCATCCACCTTCGAGTGCACGCGGCCCCGCGCGGCACGCACGTCCATGCGCGCGTGGAAGGCCTGGCGCGCGATCGGCTCGGCGTCCATCGGCACGTAGACCGAGCACACCACCTCGCGCCAGAAGCCGGCCCGCTCGTGCGGCGTGACGCGTGTGGTGTCGAACAGCAGCTTCATCGCTTGTCCTTGGCGCTGCGCGCACAGCCGGCTGACGCGGTCTGCACACGCACCGGCGCGTCGTGCACCTAGCATGGCCCCTGCCGGCCGCGTTCGGCATCCGGCCAGCCCACTCTACTGCCATCGAAAGGAAACGTCATGCCCGCGAAACCCGCAAAGCCGGTCCTGGGTGGCCACGAGAAGGTCAAGGTGGCGATCGCGCAGAAGTCGCCCGTGTTCATGAACCTCGACGCCAGCGTCGAGCGCGCGGAAGGCCTCATCGCCGAGGCCGGCCGCAACGGCGCGCAGCTGGTGGTGTTCCCCGAAGCCTGGCTGGCCGGCTATCCATACTGGACCGAAGGCTGGGACTCCACGCTGCCGACGTGGGCCGGCGGCCGCATCCTGTTTCGCGACCAGGCGCTGGTGGTGCCGGGCGAGCACGCCGAGCGCATCGGCCGCGCCGCGCGCGCAGCCGGCGCCTATGTCGTGCTCGGCTGCAACGAGATGGATCCGCGGCCGGCCGTCAGCACGATCTACAACAGCCTGATCTTCTTTGCGCCCGACGGCAGCGTGATGGGCCGGCACCGCAAGCTGATGCCGACCTTCACCGAGCGCATGTTCTGGGGCCACGGCGATGCCGACGACCTGGTCGTGTTCGACACCGACATCGGCCGCCTCGGGGGCCTGATCTGCGGCGAGCACCTGATGACGCTGGTGCGTGCGTCGATGATCGCGCAGGGCGAGGACATCCACGTGGCGGTGTTTCCCGGCGCCTTCGAGCTGCACACCGGCCCGCAGCTGGAAGAGCCGGAGAAGATGGGCTGCTTCTGGGGCCACTTCGAAGTGCGCGCACACGCTTTCGAGGCCGGCGCGTTCGTGGTCTCGGCGTGCACGGCGATCAGCGATGACGACATCGCCGCCGAGTTCCCCTACAAAGGCAAGATGAACATCGGCTACGCCAATGGCGGCAGCGAAGTGATCGCGCCACTGGGCATCGCGCTGGCCGGTCCGACCTACGGCGAGGCGATCGTCTATGCCGAGCTCGAGGCCTGGATGATCAAGGCCACCAAGGCGATCGTCGACACCATGGGCCATTACGCGCGCCCCGACGTGCTGCGGCTGCTGATGCGGCGCGACGACCGATGGGTGCAGGCGGGCGCTGCGCGCGACCTGGCGCCGCTGCGCGCGGCGATCAGCAACGATGCGTTGCGGCGCGCCGCCGACGCGCGCGACGTGGACTCCGACAAGGTGATCGAGATGGCCGAGGGCGTGCGCCGCGCCGTCGGATAGCGGGCAGCCCCGGCGCGGCGGTCAATCGTGCTTGATCGCGATCGTCTTCAGCGTCGAGAAGCCGTACAACGCCTCGAAGCCCTTCTCACGGCCGTGGCCTGAGCTCTTGACGCCGCCGAACGGCAGCTCGACGCCGCCGCCGGCGCCGTAGTTGTTGACGAACACCTGGCCGCACTTCAGCGCGCGTGCCACGCGCAGCGCGCGGCTGCCGTCGCGCGTCCAGACGCCGGCCACCAGGCCGAAGTCGGTGCCGTTGGCCTGCGCGACGGCATCGGCCTCGTCGTCGAACGCGATCACCACCTGTACCGGGCCGAAGATCTCCTCCTGCGCCAGGCGGTGATCGTTGCGCACCGGCGCCAGCAGCGTCGGCGCCACGTAGCAGCCCTCGCGTGGCAGATCGCCCTTCAGCTCGGCCTGCGCCGCGACGCGCAGGCCGCTGTCGCGCGCAGCGGCGAGGTAGCCCTGCACCAGTTCCTTCTGGCGCGCCGAGATCAGCGGCCCGACGTCGGGGTCGTTGATCGCCGGGCCGACGACGAGCTTCTTGTAGCGCTCGGCCATGCGCGCGACCACGTCGTCGAAGATGCTCGCCTGCACCAGGATGCGCGACGCCGCCGAGCAGGTCTGGCCGGCGTTCTGCACGCCGGCGTTGACGAGGAAGGGCAGCGCGGCGTCGAGGTCGGCGTCGGCGAACACCAGCTGCGGGCTCTTGCCGCCGAGCTCGAGCGTCACCGGCACCGTGTTCTTCGCCGCCGCGGCCTGCACCTGCTGACCCACCGCCACCGAGCCGGTGAACGACAGGTGCGCCACGCCGTGGTGGCGCGCCAGCGCGGCACCGGCCTCTTCGCCCAGACCCGGCACGACGTTGAGCGCACCGGCCGGCAACCCGCAGTCGTGCGCGATGCGCGCGAACGCCAGCGCCGTCAGGCAGGCCTCCTCGGCGGGCTTGAGCACGCAGGCGTTGCCCATCGCCAGCGCCGCGCCGACCGAGCGGCCGATGATCTGCATCGGATAGTTCCACGGCACGATGTGGCCGGTGACGCCGTGCGGCTCGCGCAGCGTCAGCGCGGTGTAGCCGCTGGCGAACGGGATCGTCTCGCCCGTCACCTTGTCGGCCGCGCCGCCGTAGAACTCCAGGTAGCGCGCCAGCGCGCGGGCGTCGGCCAGGCCCTGCTTGACCGGCTTGCCGACGTCGAGCGCCTCCATGCGCGCCAGCACGTCGGCGAGCTCGTTCACGCGCTGGCCCATGCGGTACAGGACGCGGCCGCGCTCGGCCGCGCTCATGCGTCCCCACGGGCCATCGAGCGCCACCTGGGCCGCATGCACCGCGGCATCGATCTCG